>JBKPQV010000484.1:0-15056 GCA_046734235.1 Acidobacteriota bacterium | reverse complement strand
CTTCCTCGATCTGGCCCAACGTGCGGGAATGAAGGGCGTTCAAGAATGGCTCTCGTTCTACTTCAAATCGCCGCAAACTGCGCCGGGACTCTATCCTGAGCACGACATCTTCATTCAGTTGATGAAACTGAAAAATACTTTGCGACACCTGCGTGGCGAAGATTTGATCACGCACTTGGGACTTGAGTATTACGATTAAGAGCGGATGAAGTTGGACGCCTATTGCAGATTTCAGATTGTAGATTTCAGATTGACAGTGAAGACCCAGATCAATCGGAAATCTGAACTCGACAATCTGAAATTAATCCCATCTCTTTTGGGAAGTAACTGTTTGAAAAGGTGCACCAAAACTCCCCAGCACTTTTTCGAAGGCTCAGGCAACTGCAACTAATTGTCAGTTACGCCTTGACAGTTTATGGCAGGCATGCCCGAGCAATTTTGCTCATCTCTTGTAAACACTTCCGTTTGAACGATATTTTGTGATGACATTTCCCTTCGACTTGTATATATAGCATCCAGCCTAACGGAGGTTGCCTTCGGAAACGGCCCCTTTGGCGAACTCCTTTTCTTTTGACAGCATCCATTTAGCGTGCGGATCGCTCCTTGCGTGTGGGAAGAATGGGCCCGTAATTTGACGGTCCGACGGTTAGATTGGCCCGACGCGCACTGGCAAGGAGAACGCCGATGTTAGGAGAGATGGAAATTACAAAGAACAAAGAAATGGACAATATGGGTACGGTTTTCCTCGATCCGGATCAAAAGAGCCCACGCGCTCAGGATTTCGAAGAGCGGCTTTCTTCTCGCATTGTTGGCCAGGAACGTGCGGTCAGACGGATGAGCGGTTTGTATCAGATCTTTCTGGCGGGCATGAATCCACCAAACCGGCCGATCGGTACGATGCTATTCCTCGGACCAACTGGCTCGGGCAAAACGCGCGTGATTGAAGCAGCGGCTGAAGTGCTGTACGGAGATCCAAACGCCGTTGTCAAAATCGACTGTGCCGAGTTTCAACACTCGCACGAAATCGCAAAACTGATCGGTTCCCCTCCGGGATACCTCGGTCATCGCGAAACATCTCCGATGTTGACTCAGGAAAATCTCGATCGGATGCACACTGACGACATGAAAGTCTCACTAGTGCTGTTCGACGAAATCGAGAAAGCTTCAGATAGCCTATGGCAATTGCTGTTGGGCATTTTGGACAAGGCTACGTTGACGTTGGGAGACAACCGTCGAGTAGATTTCTCGAAGGCGATGGTCATCATGACCTCGAACCTGGGAGCGCGGGAAATGTCTGAGCTGATCTCGGGAGGTATTGGCTTCGCACCTGGTAAAGGTACGAAGTCTCCGAACGACACCGAAGTTGATCAGAAGATTTATCGAACTGCAGTCGAAGCTGCCCGGCGTAAGTTTTCGCCGGAGTTCATGAACCGAATTGACAAGGTGGTCGTCTTCCGTTCGTTGAAGGAGCATCACCTCCGTCAGATTCTGGATCTCGAGCTCCAGGCAGTTCAAGATCGAATTATGCAATCAGCAGGGACCAAGTTTGTCTTTCAATGTTCTGAAACTGCGAAAGACATGCTGATGAAGGAAGGTATCGACTTCAAGTATGGTGCTCGCCACCTGAAGAGAGCGGTAGAAAGATTCCTTGTCTACCCGCTGTCGAATCTGGTAGCTACCGGCCAGATTGGCCTCGGCGACCTGGTCCATGTTGACGTCGATGAGAGTCGCAACCGATTGATCTTCTCGAAGAGTTCGGGCGGTGCGTTGATTCACGAGATGACAGAAAAGAGTTTGACTGGAGAAGACTCCAGTGAAACCTTATCGGGCGGCGTCGGGTTGCCGATCCCGCAAGCAAGTAAGGCTGCCAAGAAAGGCCACGGACGCGGAGACAAGGCCGAGAGCTAATCGCTTCGCAGAAATTGAGTTATGACAAAAGCGTCGGCTGAAATGCCGACGCTTTTTTTGCAGCGACGGCGCCTCACACAAAAACTGACACCGGCGAATAAGTAACGTCAGTCTGGGTTGCGGTCGGGAAGGTGGGCTTGCCCCCGCCAGCCTCAACCAACAATGACATTTGAAACACAGCGAATCTCAGATCCCTGATTTGAAATTTCTCAGGTTCGATTCAATCCACTTGCTGTGAGAAATCAAATTTGCGATCTGAGATCATAGTTGGGTAAGGCTAACGGACAAAAGACGACCCTTAGAGTTTAATCGTTCACGAATACTGGCTCTTCAATCGTGCGGAACTCTTTACTGATTGATTTTTCGCAGCGACTCAAATGCCGCTTGTGCCAGGTATGGATCGGGGGAACTAGAGGCCGCACGAAGTGCGGGCACTGCGGAGGGATCACCAATTGCACCTAATGCACTTGCCGCTTCTCGACGGATGTCATCAACTAGCTTCTCATTAGATAACGCAGCAATCAGCGCGGGCACACCAGCTTTGCTCTTGATCTTCCCCAGCGAGCTTGCAGCCGCCCGCAAAACGAAAACGTTTTTCTCGCGCTTTCCTGAGGTTTGACTCAAAACATTTGAAAGCGTTACCACCGCATTCTCGTCACGAATATCACCCAGACCAACAGCCGCAGCTGCACGAACACCATCTTCCTTGTCGTTCAAGAGATTTGTTAACGGTTGGGTTGCATTATAACTCCTGGTCAGACCGAGTGCATATGCTGCTTCCCGGCGGACAAACTCATCTTTGTCACTAATCAATGGAGTCAATGCGCTAACGCTCTCATCGGGAGCCATAGAAAGTATCGCTTTGGCAGCCACCGCACGAACCATTGGTGAGGCATCTGACAATCCTGCAGTCGCGGCGCGCGACGCTTCTGCTCGTCGCATTGAACCCAGTCTCATCAAAGCCTCACGCCTCTCTTCCGGGTCACTGGCGCTTAGTCGTTGACGTTGTTTTTCAATTTCGATTTGCAGACCAGTTTGGGCCGCAAGAAGTGTGTTTGGGAAACAGAAGATTAACCCCGCTGCAAGGAGCAGCAGTAACGAGAAAGGATTCTTCCTGGAAAGGTCTACCATTCAGAGTTGGGTTGATGGTTTCGCGGCGGCTCGCCTTTCAGCTTTCCGACGAACTGCCTCCCATTCAAAGGCCTGTCTCGCTCTCTGGTTTTCGCGAGCATCAGCAAGAACGGCAAGAACCTCATCTTCCCATATCGAGGGAATAGTCCTGGATCGTCGCATGGATTCCATGATAGCTATGTAATCCAGCACCTCCTGGACTTCCGATTCCGTCAAAGCATCAAGCTTTAAAGCTAAGAATTGGCGTTGGCTAACACTGGTGGCCATTTCCGTCTCCTTTCCAACGCGACTGCCAGGGCGAACCTCACAGGGAGGAGTGCAAGGAATGGCCGTCAGCAAATCAACTTCAAGGCGTTAAAGGCCTTTTGAGTAAGAAGGTTTAAGTCCCTTCACCCAACAGAACGACGCTAGAGCTTACCAACTGTGGGGGCAGAACTATACACGAGCCAAAAGCGTAGAGGCAAGATTTTGCCGAAAATATGGAAAAACCTGGACTAATCTATCCGTGAAGCGAGCCCATGCATAGTATCGATTATTAAGACTGCGATGGGCGGATAGAAGACCAAATCCGGAATGAGTAGAGCTGCGGAAGTAAACGCGATCACGGTACCGTGGTTGCCCGGTTGGGGACGAATCAGCATGGTCAAATCATTGAAGAAGTCTTGCGTATGCCAACCGATGTAAAGACCGATACCAACACAAAGCGCATAACCACCCAAGAGGAACGTATAAGCTGAGAAACGGGTGAACGGCTGCTCAGGTACCTCGCTTTCACGAATGGAGCCTTGGATCACTTTCGGCCTGTAAGTGTAATGAGCAAAGTACTCACGAAGCCGAGTCGCCAGGTGCCAAACGCCGATTACAAAAAGGGTGAGTACGATAGCGCGCCCGAAGGGGTCGAACACTTGCCACAGTTGTGGCCTGATCAGCGCCAGAAAGAACGTTGAAAGAAACAGAGATACGGTCGTAAAGACAGCTCTTTGGCGTTCCCTGTTTTCGCGGCGGTCTCGCTCCAGAACCTCATCTACAAGGCGATCCCATTTTGCTTGGACGGCCAGGTTTCGAGCACGTTTTGCGTGTGGGTTATTAGAATCCAGGATCGAATAGCCGCGGTTTTTTTCCGCATGCCATTGCTGGTCATAATAGGCGCGTTCCTGTGGATCAATTAAGACGTGGTAGGCCTTGGAGAGGAGCGCAAACTCGCGTGCAGCGCGTGAATCCGGATTCAAATCTGGATGGCTTTTCCGCGCAAGCTTACGGTAGGCCGACTTGATTTCGGCCTGAGATGCGTTAGCTCTGACGCCTAGTAATTTGTAGTAATCGATCACTGTGCTTCAAGACTCCATAAAAGCCAGCGATTAATACGAGTCGCTGAGGTGGCAATCCCAACTCGCCGAGGAATTATACCATCCCTTGCAAGCGGTTAGACCCACTAACCATAGGTTTTTGATGAAGTCGATGGGAGAGGGGGTGCCAAAGGGTGCCGGGAAAATTACCTCGAGCGGCAATCGAGGGGGCGAGGACATTATGAATAAGGCGGCTCACCCCTTGGCGGATTGCAACTAACCTCTACAACCGCCATGCCACTCTCTAAACCAGCAAAATCTCAATAAAACCCAAAGGGCCCAGCGTAAACTGTCAACAGTTGCAGACACTTAGTGTCTACCGAAAAACACTAAACTCCTACTTCGCTACTCGCTCACTGGCCCGGTCCACGATCTTCAGCAGTGTTCGCAAGGCAATGCCAGTCGGGCCTTTTGAACGATATGGCTTTGCGTCGTCGCCCCAAGCCGTTCCCGCGATATCCAAGTGCGCCCATGCGACACCATCCGCAAATTCCTTTAGAAACGCGGCAGCGGTAATTGTTCCCGCTTTTCGCCCGCCGACGTTCTTGATGTCGGCAATATCCGATTTGATCTGCTTGGAGTATTCCTTGTCGAGGGGCAGTTGCCAGAACTTTTCGCCTACCTCCTGGCCTGCCGAGATGATTTCATCGATTAGTTTTTGATCCGTTCCGAGAACCGCCGCGTTCACATCTCCCAGTGCAATGGAAACTGCTCCGGTGAGCGTGGCCATGTCAATGATTCTCGTTGCGCCCAGTTTCTTCGCGTAGGCAATTGCGTCAGCCAGGATAAGTCGACCTTCGGCGTCAGTGTTGATCACTTCGATCGTTTTTCCGGTCATAGCCTTAACAACATCACCCGGCTTCGTCGCTTTTCCTGAAGGTAGATTTTCGGTGCACGGCGCGACCCCGAGGACTGGAATGGGTGGCTTCAACTGAGCAACTGCTCGCAGTGCGCCCAGGACGGTAGCACCACCTGTCATATCGTACTTCATCAATTCCATGTTTTCTCCGGGTTTCAAAGAAATTCCACCCGAATCGAAAGTCACACCTTTACCTACAAAAGTGAGCAACTCCTTGTTACTCTCGTCGTAGTTTGCTGGAACGTATTTCAGGATGATTAGTTTTGCAGGTTGATCGGATCCTCGTGAAACGCTCAGTAAAGAGCCCATTCCCTCCTGCTCCATCTGCGCTTCATCCAGGACATCGATGCTTAGACCAAACTCACTAGCGATTTCTCGAGCTCGATCAGCCATGTCAGTGGGTGTCATGTAGGCACCTGGTTCGTTGGCTAAATCGCGTGTAAAATTGATCGCCTCACCAATAATTCTTCCCGTTTCGGCTCCGCGTTTGAGAGCACTAGCGTCCTCGCCTTCGATAACCACAACAACTTTGTCGACAGACTTTTGATCCTTATCGACGGTGCGATATTTGTCCGGATCGAAAATCGAAATAAAAGCACCCTGCACGGCCGCTTGTGCTACCGCTGCAGTGTCACCCGCTATTCGCGGTACTACGGCAATTGATTTTGCATTCTTGGAGCGTAGCGCCCGCACGGCAGTCCCAGCCATGTTCGACGCGCTTGCAGTCTTGTATTCATCAGCACTGCCAACTCCAACCAACAAAAGGCGACGCGCTTTCAATTTGTCGTTTCCCACGAGATGGAAGTAGGCCGTTTCACCTTCTTTACCGACAAACTCCTCCGCCTCGATCGTAGACTTCACCAAACCGCCTGAAAATTCATCGAGCTTCTTCAGAAAACCATCATTAGCCTTTTCATCTTTAAAAACGGCGACAGCAATAGCCTGGACGTCTAACTGCTCTAATGGTCCCTGGCTGGCTTCGATTTGCATATAAGTTCGTCTCCTGGGATCGAGAATATGACAATCTCAAAAATACTATTTAACGATTACGTTCTTTCAGCTGCGCCCTGGCCTCACGTTCAACCGTTCGTTTTAGCTCGGTCTCTCGTTTGTCGTAGAGCTTTTTACCGCGAGCCACACCAACTTCAATCTTGATTCGGCCGTTCTTCAAGTAAAGCTGAGTCGGCACCAAAGTCATTCCCTGCTTGGCTGTTGCATCATCGAGTCGGGAAATTTCCCGCTTGTGAAGTAAAAGTTTCCGAGTCCTCACTGGATCGTGATTCTCACGATTTCCATGAGAATACGGTGAAATGTGGGCATTAAACAACCAGGCCTCACCGTCTCGGACTGAAACGTAGGCTTCTTTTAGCTGTACTCGTCCGCCCATCGCACTTTTAACTTCCGTTCCGGTGAGAGCTATACCAGCTTCATACTTGTCGGAAATGTGGTAGTTGTGAAAAGCGGCGCGATTTGCTGCTAATACTTTTTCTTCCTTCGACATCCGAACAAACTTATTGGACCGAGCCTTTCAAACCTAAGTCGAGCACATCGTGCCTGGTGATGATGCCAACGATCCGGCCGTATTCTTCTACCAGAACCGCCGGACTTGTTTGCAAGCGCCTGGTAACTTCATTTGAACTCGCATCAACATCAACACTCGGAAAACTTGATTCCATTACTTCGCTAACGCGCTTATTAAGCAAGTCACGATCACGAACAACTTTTGCCAGCACCCGGTTTTCTCTGAGCGCGCCGACGGCTTTACCTTCGTCCAATACCGGGATTTGGGTTAAGCCCAATTCATCCATCTGCGCGAGTGCGTCACCCACCATGTCGGATGGTTTGACTGAGACTAACGACTTCGGAGCTTGAGGCTTCTTTGTGCCACTGATCAGACCCGCTGTAATTCGTTGTGGTTCGAGCAAGCGCTTCTCTTTCAACCACTCATCGGAATGATGCTTAGTTAGGTAGTGCTCACCTGTGTCGCACACGATGAACACTACAATCGCTCTTTCGTCTAACGTGGAAGCAACACGAAGCGCCGCGGCCAGATTCGTTCCGGTTGAACCACCACAGAAAATTCCTTCCATTCGGCCCAGCATCCGCGACATCTCAAATGATTCGCGGTCGGTGACGTTAATTACTTCATCAACGTACTTGATATGCACATTCGGAGGCACGATTTCCTGTCCGATGCCTTCGACTAGATAAGGCGTCGCTTCATTTACCTTTCCCGTCTCTTTGTAGGTCTTAAAGATAGAGCCAAGAGGATCGGCTCCGATGATCTTGATTGCGGGATTCTTTTCTTTTAGGAATCGGCCGGTACCGGAAATCGTTCCGCCCGTGCCCAGGCCGGCAACAAAATGAGTTATTTTCCCTTCTGTCTGTTCCCACACCTCTGGTCCAGTCGTTCGATAATGTGCGTCTGGATTATTAGGATTTGAATATTGATCCGGGTAGAACGAGTTAGGTGTTTCTGCAGCAATTCGGCGAGCAGTTGAAACGTAGTGATCAGGCGTTCCCGGCTTAGCTGAAACTGGAGTGATTACGACATCGGCACCAAGTGCTTTTAAGTAACGAGATTTTTCGACCGATGCTTTGTCAGTCATTACGAAGATGCACTTGTAGCCTTTGACGGCCGCCGCCAGGGCCAAACCGATTCCGGTGTTTCCGGAGGTCGCTTCAATGACTGTGCCACCGGGCTTCAAGAGTCCTTCGTGTTCGGCTGCCTCAATCATGGCAACTCCGATGCGATCCTTTACCGAGTAACCAGGATTAAGGTTCTCCATCTTGGCAAACAGCGTCGCTTTAACACCCTTCGCAAGTCGATTTAGCTTGACCAGCGGCGTGTTGCCAATTAACCCGAGAATGTTCTCTTTGAATTCCATTCACTGTCTCCGAATATTTGCTCAAAAGCAGCCAATATCTATAACAGAATCCACGTCGCCCGGCTAATTGAGCCAGCCTTTCTGACATAGTTTTTGACTCAACATCTCGCCGGCAACCTGATGGCCTTTTTCATTCCAGTGACCGGATCCAAGATCTGAGCCAAAGCCATGTAGAAAGATCTTGTTAGCCTCCGCGTATTGCAACAGATCAGGTGCCAGGTTTATGACCTCAAAGCCGTTACGATCACCTAGGTTCTTGATTCGCAGATCGGGATAGAAGAGGTCTCCAGCTCCGAAACGTTTCATGAACTCTGTTCGTGTATGCTGATCAGGTGCCACCTGGATTCCGTTACTCAATGTGACTGCAACGAACCGAGCGTTATGCATCATCACCTCGTCACGCATCGTTTCAATCAGCTTTTCAGTGACATTCCATGCGTCAGCCCATGTTGAATCACTGGGTTCACGATAAACGAAGTTATCCGTACCCAATTCCTCCGAATGGGCTAGAGGGGGCTTTTCAGTTCCGTCACTGGTAGTCGAGGGTGCTTGGGGACGTGGAGACGTCCGCCAAGTTGCCAGCTTCAAACGTAATGCGCGATGTCCTTCAATCACCGCCTGCACCACGCGGAAATGATCACGTAACCATCGACCAAAGCGTCCCGTTCGAGACTGCCGCCATTGAAACTCCGGAGTGTCTCGAAACGAGTTGTCCAAAGTGAGCTTCCCGTCACGATTAAGGAAGAATGGAACATCGCGTGCTCTTTTAAGAACAGGTGAATTGTCGGTGATGTCGTTGTTGGTAGTAATGGTTAGAAGCACGGCATCTGGTGAGTATTTCCATACTTGTTCGCGCAGAGTTATCAACTCTTGAGCAGTGCCGTAACCGGACACACCAAAGTTGATGACTTCGACGCGTTTCTGTTTCGGAGAGCAACTATTAAGACGTTTTTCTAAAATTGACCAGAACGTAGCCTCCAGAGGAACCTGCAAACCTTCGGCATAAGAGTCACCGACAATTGCAATACGGAACGTATCGGCTGGCTTAGCTAGTTGATGTTCTCGATCGCGAAGGCCGTCGCTATTGATTTGAATAAAGACTTGATTCTCTTTTCGATACCAACCCGACGTGTTGGGGCGCAATGAATATCCGCGGGAGTAATCAGTAACGTAAAACTCGGGGTACGAATAACCGATTACTCGCAGGGCGATCTCTGCTATGACTAATCCGGTAATGAGTCCAAAAGTTACTAGGCCTAAGCGTCCCTTTTTGGAAATCGGCATTAAGGGGATCCAAATTGATCTGCACTGAGTCGAACAGGCTTACCTTAAAAGAATTTTGAGAGGGCGGCAAACTTGGTGAGAGTGTCCGATGTGCTTTAGCTTGTCGGATCTTGGTACTTAGTACCCCTTAAACTAATAAGCTAATCGACCAAGATGCTAGAGTGCCAAGTACAAAGGTCGAAGCTCAAAGTACTAAGCTCCGAAGCCAAAGCATATCGGACACTTTCATCTGAAAATGTTAGGGCCCGGATGTGCTCTCCCCTTCACATCCGGGCCCCCACAAGGCCACTCATCTTTCAATGTGTGACCGAACTTATTCGAAACGCTTAGTAACGATATCTATCTCTGTTGCGAAGCACATAGGTATAAACTGCTGCTGCACCACCGCCCGTTATCGCGCCCATGACCGCTCCTCGTTTGCCGCCGAGTATCGCACCTGCGGCTGCGCCGGCACCGGCTCCAATACCAACGGAGATTTTGTCGCGCGAGCGTTCCCATGTAGAACGATTGTCGTAATACCCACCATCCTGAGAGCCATCGTAGCCATAATTGTCGTAGCGATAATCCTGGTTCCTATAAACCTGATTGTTATCAACCTGATTGCTATAAACCGTGCTACGACTGCGGTCATAACGCCGGTCATAATTTGTCCTGCTTGAACAGCGGGCTCGCGTCTGAGCTCCCGCGGGCACCGCCACCGCACTTAACGCCAACAAACAAACAATACTTAGGGCTACCTTTTTCATCCTTAGCTCTCCTCTGCACGTCTTTTGGCAATGAGTGTGCCAATGGCTCACAGTTGCGTTTTTTAGGGATTTTTCGATAGAGGGGAGCTGTAGATTAACTAACGCTCAACGATTCGGTGTGTGCAGGTTTACAAGACTTACCTTTTGGGGTATTGAGAAAGTCCTCAGGAAAACTAACTATGACTGAAACCAACCGCATACTTGTCCTTGCATCAAGTGAAATAAAACTATTGCTATCGATGCCCGAGTGCATAGAACTCATGAGCGAGGCATTAAAAGACCTATCTCGAGGCGAGATGATGCAGCCGCTCCGAATGGTCGTACGACCACCCGACGCAGATGGGGTAATGGCAATGATGCCCGCATATCGGAGTGGGCAGCGCAGCTCTTTTGGCTTGAAAGCAATCTGTTTCTTTCACCGCAACCCAGACAGGTTTGGCAAAGACGCACATCAGGGCTGTGTCCTGCTTTCAAGTGGTGAAACCGGTGAGCCTCTGGCGATCATGAATGCCTCAGCCATAACCGAGATACGAACAGCCGCTGTAACTGCAGTAGCGACCCGATTGTTGGCGCGCCATGATGCGTGCGAGCTGGCAATCGTCGGATCGGGGATTCAGGCTCGAGCACATCTTGTTGCACTCTCAAACGTCAGAACAATAAAACGAGCAAGAGTAGTGAGCCTGAATCCAGACCATCCTAAAAAACTCGCACAAGATATGCGAGATATTCTTCCCTTTCCTGTTGAACCAGGCACTAACGTCCAGGAAGCGTTGGATGGAGCTGACATGATTGTTACGGCGACGAGCGCACGTGAGCCAGTCATTAAGCGCGAATGGATTTCGGCGGGAGCACACGTGAGCGGAATTGGCACTTATTCGAACACTGCGAGAGAGATCGACAGCGAAACGATGGCCGCCGCAAGTATTTTTGTAGATCGGCGGGAGTCGGCATTGAACGAAGCCGGTGACTATGTGCTCGCAGCGAAAGAAGGATTGATTGGTCCGGAGAGTATTGTGGGAGAAATCGGTGAAGTATTGCTTGGTGAAAAACGCGGCCGGGAATCAGATGACGAAATCACGCTCTTCAAGTCGCTCGGTCTTGCAGTTGAAGATATGGCTTGTGCTGAATTTCTATTCCAGAAAGCACAGACTGAGAAAGTAGGAACGTGGGTCAGCTTCTGAGCTCTTCTCCGTGTCTCTGTGTTCTCTGTGCCTCCGTGTTGAAATTGGCCACCAGATTTCACGAGACTCATTTTCAACACGAAGGCACAGAGAACACAGAGACAAAGAGAATGGTTATCTAACGACCAGCAAAGAAGGATCCCGTCTCGAGCGCATACCAAACACCAAAGCAGATACTTAGGATCGCAGCGACTGCTTGAAGTTTTTGATGGACGTTCGTCAGATTTCGTGAAGTGAGCGCGAAAGGCAAGCCTACCAACCCTGACATCAACATCATTCCAGCAATTGATCCGAAA
Organism: Acidobacteriota bacterium; assembly: GCA_046734235.1. Taxonomy (GTDB): domain Bacteria; phylum Acidobacteriota; class Blastocatellia; order Pyrinomonadales; family Pyrinomonadaceae; genus PSRF01. The sequence goes on along the minus strand of JBKPQV010000484.1, from coordinate 3,417 downwards.
CCAAAAATCGCCATGTATGATAATCCCAACCATGGTGAGTTGATTTGTGTCAACACCAGGAGCGTAATGGCTCCAGATCCAGCAAGTCCATGCACGGTTCCAATCACAAACGGCTTCCAACCCATCTGAACAATCGCATGAGAGTGTGGCGCATGGGATTTGATCTCATGCTTTGTTTCCTTCTCATGAAAGTGGACGTGCAAGTGCGAGACGCCGTTATGACTATGTTCGTGTACGTGGACCTTACTGCTTTTGCGGAATGCACGCCACAAGGCGCTGACACCAAGCCCAATAATCATTAACGCCACGCCAAATTCAAGCCAACTGCTTACCCACCCCGGAATGGTAATTCGCAGCACAAGCACGATTGCACCAACCACTAATAAGGACGCCGTATGACCAATTCCCCACAAACTTCCCACCAGGGTTGACCGAAAAATACTCTTATGCTGATTGACAATCGTCGAAATCGCGACGACGTGATCTACTTCCGTCGCATGCTTCAGCCCAAACACCAGGCCGATGCCCAATATCGAAAGGGTACTCAGTGATCCAAGGTTCTCTAACATATGCGTGGTAACTGTTCGCCAACCAGCATATCAACTATACGCGTTCCGCCAAAACCGGTACGCATTGAAACAATTCCTCCAGGCTCTCTTTTGACATCGCCAACGATACAAGCATCCGCTCCATAGGTGATTGCCAGATCACTTTGCCGGTATTCATCGATAAACTTCATGATCACTGTGTCCGATAAACTTCAGTTTGTCGCGTTTGCCAGATCCGACATTCGAATGCTAACGGTTTCTAAATTCACAGGTTCGGTCGGCACGCCCCGACAAACTAAAGTTGTCGCCGGACAATTTTTTGATGTTGGGAAAGTTTGGCAAGATAGGACGAATGGGAGGAACATCCTATTCTTATTCTTCCATCAGAATAATTCCTCTTCTTAGTGCGAAGCGAATTAGATCAGCTTGCGTGTGGAGATCGAGCTTGTGCATTAAGTTTGAACGGTGGGTTTCTGCTGTGCGCGAGCTGATTCCGAATCTGATGGCGATTTCTGTATTTGTTAGCCCTTCTGCAGCGAGATGCAAAACCTCTCTCTCACGCACCGTAAGTGTGTCGTACCTGTCTAAAGTCGCCGCCTTTGCTTTTTCCTGATAAACCTCGATTGCTCGTGCCGACAGTTGTGGACTCAGATAGCGACGTCCCGCAGCAGCTTCACGTACTGCTTGTACTAAATCTGACGAACTTGAGTCTTTTAAGACGTACGCTGAAGCGCCATTACTCAGCGCTTCAAGGACATAAGCTTCATTCTCATACATCGATAGAATAACAGTATGCGTGTGTGGTGAACGCTTTCTTATTTGTTTGAGAACATCAAGACCGTTCAGTCCAGGCATCATCAAGTCGAGAACCAACACGCCAGGATTTAGTGCCTCTACGCTGCGAACCGCTTCCAGTCCATCACCTGCTTCCCCAATCACTTTCAGATCTTTTTCAACCTCAAACAGCGCACGCAAGCCCTGCCTAACAATTGGGTGGTCATCAGCAAGAACAATCGTCGTCATAATTCAAAACTCTGAGACTAGTCATTGTAGTACGGCCTAGTAAAAAGAACGAGAAGCCCCTCCTTGGAGTGCGGTGGCCCGGCACCGCTTTGTTACAGCGAGACTCTCAGAGCTCGATCCATTTAGAACGCAAAAAGACAATTCTCATCGAGTTACGAACCAAGAGTGTCGCCGTAACAAAGCGGTGCCGGGCCACCGCACTCCAAGGAGGGGATAGATTTTGTTATTCTTTAAACGTAATGAACGATTCCCAGCAAACAATCCTACTCCCTGAAGAACTACGCCAAACTGGACTAACTCTCGGAACGACACTTCGCGAACGTTACCGGCTCGATAGTGAACTTGGGCGTGGTGGAATGGGAATCGTCTATCGCGCAACCGATCTTGAACTGCAGCGACAAGTGGCAGTCAAAGTTCTCTCAGCAAATCTTCCAGGCACCGAGGGGCGCGATCGACTTTTACGGGAAGCTCGCGCAACTGCCGCACTGAATCACCCGCACATTGTCGCGGTTCATGACGTAGGCGAAACAAGTGGCCAACCATTCCTGGTCATGGAGCTGGTAAATGGTCCGCAACTGTCAAGGGCTCGGCCAAAAGAACTGAACCGGGTTGTTAGTATCGCCACCCAGATCTGTGACGCGCTGGAGCATGCGCACTCCAACGCGATCGTTCATCGCGATCTGAAACCTGACAATGTGCTTCTCTCTGACTCGAGCGAATACAGCAGTGTAAAGCTGGCCGATCTTGGATTGGCACTCCCGTCAGATGCCGCAAGAATCTCACGTGCCGGTTTGATAGTCGGCACTGCTTCCTACATGGCACCTGAACAGGCTTTGGGACAACCGGTCGACGCACGCACTGATCTTTATTCACTCGGCGTCTTACTCTACGAGCTAACCACCGGAAGAGTCCCATTCAAAGGCGACGATCCTTTGGCAGTTGTTTCCCAACATGTTCATGCTCCAGTCGTTCCCCCGCGAGTTTTGCGCACCGACTTGCCACGAAAGCTCGAAGCTGTGATTCTGCGGCTCCTCGCAAAAGAACCTAACCAGCGTTTCTCCTCTGCCAACGAAACTCGAGCTGCTTTGCTCGAATCCCTGCAAGACACCGGCGAGGCTGATGACTCTACTGCGGCTTCGAGTGTGGCTATTCTCGATGCTCTGTCGCGCGGACGACTTGTTGGCAGGACAACCGAACTCGCCGAAGCCCGCGAGCTCTGGCAACGAGCGCGGGAAGGTCGAGGTCATGCGGTTCTGTTAAGTGGAGAACCAGGAGCTGGCAAAACACGGCTGGCTCGAGAGATTACTATTCAAGCAGCCCTCGACGGAGCTCTGGTCCTGACCGGGGGGTGTTACGAATATGAAGCAACAACGCCGTATCTTCCGTTCGTCGAGGCATTTCGGCGTTGGACGCGTGAGGAGAAAGATTCAAACAAGTTACGCGATATCCTGGGAACCAGTGCCCCTCAAATCGCAAAACTGGCTCCCGAAATTGAAACCCGTCTCGGTCCGTTTCCCGAGCAGCATCCAGTGGCGGCTCACGAAGAACGGCTTCTCTTTTTTGACGCTGTCTCTCAAGTCTTTTCGAACATCGCAAAACGACAATCGCTCTTGTTCTACGCCGACGATCTACATTGGGCTGATCGCGGCACACTTTGGTTGCTGGGCCACCTGCTTCGACAACTTAGAAACTCGCGCGTGCTTATTGTGGGAGCATACCGGGAAACAGAGCTCGATCGTGCTCACCCGTTAGCTAAATCATTGGTCGACTGGAACCGCGAGAGGCTGGTAACGCGAATAGCACTTCGCCGCTTTGACGCTTCAGAAACTAGCGCCCAAATCGACGC
>JBKPQV010000483.1:0-10829 GCA_046734235.1 Acidobacteriota bacterium | reverse complement strand
GCCATACTCCATTCACGCATAACAGTGACTGCCGAGATTTCCAAGGCCTCGGCTATTTCCTCAACACTGAGACCACCAAAGAAACGCAACTCAAAATATTCGAGGTAGCGACCACGTTTCACTAAAGCGGCTCGATCAATCTGATTTCTTGTGATCACTTCTTGGCTCAAGGACTCAAGCCTTCGCTGCTCAGTCTATCAGTGTGGATGATCGTGTGCCTTATGACGCTTGGCCACGTTGATAAGGCGGTACATATCGTTTGGACGTTTTCCCAATGAGTCTTCTTCGCATAATCACGACCTCGTGCGTACGGCCCATTTTACTCGTGAGGATTCAGACTACGGAATGCCCGGCGGGCTGGATGACCTACAGACGGATACCCGCCGATGCGCACTGCCGCAGAATCCTCACTGTGGCAAGTCCCGTTGCCATCGTACTCTCGTGCGCTAATATGGTGAACAACAAGGTAGCCGAGCACGTTAAAGTTGGTGGATATGCTTACGCTAATCAAACTTGAACTCGAGAAGGCGTTTCGGGCGAAAAGCTTTTATCTCTCGTTCGTTGTTCTAAGTGCATTTGTTGCACTGATGCTTTGGGGGTTCTACACCTATGCCGCCCGAAAGACTGGTGGTCAGGCCGTTGAGCAGTTCAAATACACATACGAATCGAAGCAATACTTCAACGGACTAACTTTCGCCCTCTACTCGGTCCTTTTCTCTTTTACTTTGCTACTCCCAATTTTCGTGTCAATGAGCGCCGGTTCACAGATCGCGGGTGAGGCACGCTTGGGCACGCTGCGGATGATATGTACCCGCCCGATCTCTCGCGCCTCGTTAATCCTTTCGAAGTTTCTGGTAACTGCACTCCACGCGGCCCTTCTATTGACTTTCTTTATCGGGTTGAATTTGCTAGTTGGTTTAATCTTCGTTGGTTGGGGAGACCTGGAGCTCTATCCTGGTCCGCTTAATCTCGTCGATGCGCCCGGAAAGATCATGCGCGATGAGGCACTGATGCGGTTTGGCTACGCTGCTTTGTCAGGTACCTGGGCTCTTCTTGTGATCGCGGCCCTCGCACTGCTTTGTTCAGTGGTATTCGATTCGCCGGTACAGGCAATCGTTCTGACCATCGCAGTTTATTTAGCGCTCTATATTGTTGGGCGAGTAGAGTTCTTCGAGCACTTACGTCCTTACTTTTTTACAACCGACATGGACTTTTGGCGCGACGTCTTCAAGCCGGATATTCCGTGGCAGAGTCTGTGGCATTACGCATGTGTCTGCGGTGCGTATACGGCCGGATTATTGTTGACCACAGTAGTTATTTTCGAGCGGAAGGATATTTTGACGTGATATGTGGGTGAAGCTCGTGCTACTCGTTCTGTTTTGTCTGATGATTCTTGGTGCGGTTCACTTTGCGCAGTCGCATGAATCCGAAGAACGAAGTTCATCTACTGAGACTTTTCATTTACTGCGTCTCTTGACCTGGAACATCGGTTATGCCGAGCTTGAAGATGACACCCGCGCGCATGATAAGGACTTGCCGGCGGTCGCGGAATTGATCTTACGTCAGGACGCGGACGCAGTTGCACTCCAGGAATTGACAGGTAACGCACAACTGAAGAGGTTGCTCGGTCTATTAAAAGAAAGATACCGAGGCGCAGTTGCCCCGCAAGGAAAGGGAGATCGCTTCGAAGCCGTACTGGTTAAAGATGACGCTGCGCAATTTATTCCTGTACCGATTGGTGGTCGTTACGCACTTGGAGCTTTATTCCACTCGCGCGATGGCTCACACGAAGTGCTGCTTTTGAGTGCTCACGCCGATGCGTTTAATGCTGCTCAGCGAAGGACCTACACCGAAGCGTTGATAGATTGGGCTCAAAGTCGAGCGCAATCATCCGACGTTTTCATCGCTGGTGATTTTAACTTTGAACTCAAAGCTGCCAACGAGACGAATCTCTATACTGACAACGTGAAGCACGATAGCGAATCATACAGTCACATCCTGCGGTACTTTCGCGATCTGGGACGCGCAGCCGGCGATACTGCAATCAACGATCGACGCATCGATTACATTTTTGGTCCAGAAACACTCAAGCAGACCGGACGAGTCGAAGTTTTGCGTGATGCTGCCGTTGGCCGCATGGACCATTGGCCTTTGTTAGTGGAGGTGGGACTCTAATTCTCAATGTCGGACGTTGCGCTACAGACCGAAGACTTGACGAAGCGATTTGGTGCTCGGACGGCAGTTGATCGTCTGTCGCTACGAGTCGAGAGAGGTGACATCTACGGTTTTCTCGGTCCAAATGGCGCGGGGAAATCAACCACACTCAGGATGTTATTAGGTCTGGTCAGACCGACCTCCGGCGTCATCAAGTTCCCGCTGCGCGCTACAGGTTGGGAGTACTTACGGGCGCGCTCGCGCGTCGGAGCTATCATCGAGTCGCCAGCATTCTACGAAAACTTTTCTGGACGGAGGAACTTGCAATTACTCGCCTCCTTATCCGGCGGAGTGCAACGGAAGCGAGTAGAGCAAGTGCTCGAAATTGTAGATTTGCGAGACCGCGCTCACGATCCAGTGAAGGTCTATTCGTATGGAATGCGGCAGCGTCTTGGAATTGCGCAGGCACTTTTACCAACGCCGGAGCTTATCATTCTTGACGAGCCTACCAACGGTCTCGATCCGCAAGGAATACAACAGACGCGAGAACTCATTCGACGTCTTCGAGATGAATTTAGCTTGACTGTATTGCTCTCGAGTCATCTACTTGCAGAGATTGAACAACTTTGTAATCGAGTTGGAATCATTCACGAAGGACGTTTGCTTTATGAAGGTGGACCCGAAGCACTGGTAACTCCAACCGACATGTATAGAGTTCGAGTCGATGACTTGTCCGGTGCTTTTGAGTTACTAACTATGGACCTTGGTGTTAAGGTTAGTCGAAATGGCGATTCGTTTTTGCGGATTGATGGAGACGCAGAAAGTATCTCTGCTGTGAACGCTTTGTTGGTCAGTAAGGGATTCAAGGTGTATGAACTAAGCCCGGCTCAGGAAACTTTGGAAGAAGCTTTCCTTCGTCTGACTAAAACAGGTGTTGTTTCGATTAAAGGGTAGGCTGCCAAAGGAACGGCTGGACTTCTCACATTGCAGGAGGACGAATGAGTGGTTCACTTAACGGCAGAGATTTGATTGAGTCACGAAACGAGCGTGCTCAAGCTGCGCTGACCCTTCTGCGGCTTGGACTGGGAAGTCTTTTTGTTTGGGTATTCTTCGAGAATCTTAACAAGGGCCTCTACAGTCCTTCCGGCTATTCCGGGTTAATTAATTATTACATCGAAAAAGGCCATGGGCCACAATTGCTGAAAAGCGTTATGGCCCTGATGGCAAGTCACGCTAGCTTTGCTGGTCCGATGCAGGGTCTCACCGAAATAACGTTTGGTGTGCTTTTATTACTCGGAATCCTGACGAGGCCGGTCGCTCTCGGTGCTTTCTTTTTTCTGAGTACGCTCTGGGTCGCGGAATGGGGCACTGCGTGGATTTGGGAACTATTAATCCCCATGCTCGTTGCGCTGGCTTTGATGATTGGGGCGGCGGGACGTAAGTGGGGAGTCGACGCGTTACTGGCACGTCGTTATCCGAGAGTCCCGCTTTGGTAGAATGAGCTTCGCTTTTTTTGACACATCGTTCAACGGTTTTGTATCGCGATACGTGCAAATGTTATGAGAATGCGCGTCGACGCGAATATCGTCCCGTGAATTGTGCCCGCGATTTTTGAATGACCCCCAGCGCGCCGTCGGTAGTCGACGGGTACTTCCATTGTGCGCACTCGCGCGCGCGCTGCACGCATCTGCATCTCCAACGGCCATCCATAAGTTTCTTCACGCAGGTTGAGTCCATCTAACGTATCGCGACGAATCGCGCGGAACGGTCCCATGTCGGTTGAATGAACTCCGTAGAGAACCCGGATCAGAAACCCGATCATGTATCCAGCAACTACCTGATGAAAGATCATGCTTCCGGCTTCGCGATTGCCACGAGTTCGTGACCCAATTACAAAATCACTATTGTCTTCAATAATCGGTGTGACAAGTCGGTCCATCATTTCCGGATAATCGCTACCATCACCATCGAGAAAAACTACGATCTTGCACATGGGCGAGATTGAGCGCAGTCCCGCACGAAACGCGCGTCCATATCCGGGAATAGGTTGGCTAACGACTTGAGCACCTGCCGCTTTGGCAATCTCGGCAGTTCGGTCCTTGCTGCCGTTGTCGACCACAACAATCTCGTCTGCCAGATCTTTTGGGATGGCATTGATGACGCTCGCGATCGCTTCTTCTTCATTCAGTGCGGCGATGATCACTGAGATAAAGGGTTTTGATTTTTCGTTACTCATATAATAAATGAGTGCCTAAAAACATCGTGCTCCTCCCGAGCACTTCGCTGCTGGCATATCAATTTACAACGACTTCTCATGCAAAGCCTGACGCCACCAGATCACAATTAGACCCGTAATAAAGAACGGTGCAAAGATCAAGGTCTTCAACGTAAAAACGCAATCGGATGCATCGTTAATCCAGGTCAGATACAGCAGGAAACTCGCGGCCGTTAGATAGAAAACCGGAACGGATGGAATGAAGCATAAGAAAAGTATCAGCCACGTGAAATACCATGAAAAATGTGGAGAGAGAAGAACCATGAACGCAGAAGCTATGATCAGAGCTTTTCGCAAATAACGAATGTCATCGCCTTGATCCCGCATAAGCCATAGTGACAAGACGCCAAGCACGACAACACTAGAGATTAGATAAGCTGAAGTAGGCACGTTTGTACTAAACAAACGACGCGCGACGGTGAGAAGAAAAAATTGATTGCCGCTCACCATCCCCCGTTCATTCGCATAACCCGGTAAGAAACCCAGCACGCCTAACGGGCCGACACTTAAGTACGGCAAATACGTGATAATTATCGTGCCTACAAATGCCAACGGCAGCTTCCAACTCCAACTCCAACGCCTATATAAAGCTGGGAACAATACCGCTGGAAAAAGCTTCACACACGTAGCGCAGGCAAGCAGAAATCCAGTTAGAGTCTCGCAGCGTTTGCGACGTGCAAGAAGAGCCAGGGCAATAAACGTTATTGCCAGCGCATCCAGGTGCCCATTGCCAGCAAACTCCCAAACGACCAGAGGATGCCAGGCGTAGATCAAAACTCGTTGCCTTGCGAACCCAAATGAAACAAGCAACTGAATGAGCGCCAAAACTGTGATGACTTCAAACCCAACCATGACCGCTTTCATCCACGTCACTGAATCGCTAACACGAGTTATCAAAAGGAAAGCACCCTGAGCGACAGGCGGATAGATCGTGCGCGCATAATCGCGCCGGTTGATTTTTGGATAGATCTTGTCATCGCGAAGTTGAGTTAGTGACTTATCGGCTGGAATGTATCGATAAGGATTGATACCTGCTGACTGCACTCGGCCGTCCCAGATGTAGCGATAGATGTCGTCGGATAAATAGGGCGGCGAGAAAAGAATGCTGAGGCGGAAGAGCGCAGCGAAGATTAATCCGATCAGTAAAAATGGACGCGAGTCTTTGGTGTTCAGGCTAAGCCATGCGACACCGAAGTAGATTAGTAGTTGAATCAGGGCGAGTTTGAGAAACCAAACAATCTCAGGAACGTTCCTAGCGTGAACCGCAATGCGAAAGAGCATTAGCATGGCGACTCCAAGTATGCTCAGCGTCACGTTCCACTTGAAACCTGCAGACCAAAACGTCGCGGGCGATTGTTCGCTCATATTCGGGTTGAAAGTTTAGGAAAGATGCGTTGCGGTCCTTCCGTCTTGATTATCGAGTCCAGGAAGGCACGTGTGTGAGGTGCCGGATAAGATCCGTTTAGAGATTCCGAGAAGAACAAGTCTTCGCAGAGTCTATTGAGAGTCTCTGCATCGTCAACATCGTACCAAGGCGGTAACATCTCTACTGGTAGATCGATTTCTGCTGCGCGTTGTCTGGTGCGAGTGAGCACGTTCGCGGTACTCCATTCAATTCCATTAAAAAGATTTCTGTGTGCGTGCTTCAGGCCGATCAGATAGTAGCCACCGTCTTCGGCCGCCCCCAGGACGACTCGATCACCGTCGCTCGCGAGCAACTGAATCGCTCGAATCAGGATCGATTTCGGTAGAGTGGGACTATCTGAATTGATCAGACACGCGGCACCATAACCTTTTCTCAAAAGATCGTCAGTCGCATTGTAAAGACGCTCGCCCAGAGATGTACCGCGTTGGCCCAGTAACTTGAATCCTTCCGGTAAGATTCCGTCAAACGCAGACTCGGAACCAATTGGCGTATAGACTACCAAGCCTGATGCCGCGTGCGGCTCACTCACACCGGCAATGTTCGCGGCCATGTCGCGGAGAAAGCAGACATTGAGTTCGGCCGCCTCTTCCTCCGTCAAAGGTGGCACAAGCCGTGTTTTCACCTCGCCCGCAAGAGGCGCCTTCGCCATCACACCGAGGGCACAAACGCGTTTGGATAGCGTGTCGTATATCATTGTCGGTCCCTTATTATGACTTGTTGGGTATCATTGCCAGTATACGCTCAACCCTGCCAGAAATTGTTTGACCGACAGCACGTCCTCGGCGAAAATCCTCGGGCGTTCCAATAAATGTTTCCATGATAGGTGCGATCATGAATCATGAATCATGAATCATGAATCCTGAATCGGCCGTTATGAAGGTTCGCGAGATCGCCAGCGGTGCTCTGGCGCCATCCGCAGCACAAAACGACAGGGCCGGAAGATTTTCTGACGAAGCTATCCAGTCGCTTGGTGCTGCTGGACTACTTGGGCTAACGCTACCAGTTGAGGTTGGCGGCGCGGGGCTGGGTCCATCCGCGTTTGCAGCTGTGACAGCGACGCTCGCCGAAGCAGATGCTTCCGTCGCCATGGTCTATGTCATGCGCGTCCTAAGCACGGCGTACTAAAAGTTGACTGAAGACAAGCATGGGGGGTGCGATGAGCAAAACAATTTGGCTTGGCGCCGTTGCATACGATCCGAAAGTGGTCACGATCTGGGAGGGAATGCGACGGTATTTTCACGAGGAAGCGAATCTTCCCATTGAGGTCGTGCTGTTTCAGAGCTATGAAGCGCAGGTGCTCGCACTGCTGGCCCAATCAAGTGATGTTGTGCCTCGTATCGATATCGCCTGGAACACAAACTTAGCGTACTTACAGGCGGATGAATGGAGCCGCCATGCTTGTCGGCCTCTCGCCATGCGCGACACTGATATAGGTTGGATGACGAAAATCGTCGCGGTCAACGGAGGTCCCGTTTCAACGCTGGGGGATTTAAAAGATCGCACGCTCGCGCTGGGTAGCCGAGACAGCGGACACGCCGCGATTCTTCCCGTTCACTTTTTGGAACAACAAGGCTTGCGCGCGGGAAGGGACTATCAAACGTTGCGGTTCAACAGCGATCTAGGTAAACACGGCGATACCGGAACCAGTGAAGTGGAAGTGGTTCGCGCTGTCCTGGATGGACGGGCGGATGCCGGCGCGATTGGCAGTCCGTTTTGGACCACTGTCCGAAACGAACATCTCGTACCTAAAGGCGGTCTTCGTGAGATATGGTCTTCTCCTCCTTACAATCACTGCATGTTTACGGCGAGGCCTGACCTTGATCGTGAACGGGAGAAAAGTTTTGTCACAGCACTTTTAGCAATGACTTACGACAACCCGGTTCATCGTCCGATACTTGAAGCGGAAGGATTGAAACGTTGGCTGACGCCTCACGTCGAAGGTTACGCTGACTTGCGTCAAGCGGCGGACCAACAGGGATTCTTCAAACAGGTATTTGCGAAGACGGCGTAAAAGATTGATGAAAAGGGGCAAAAATGACGACGGGTTACGGGGTGGTCGCTAAGCGCAGTTAAAGATCTTGGCCAGCTTATTCGCGTGTTCGCGTTCGCGATCGAAGGCGCGGCGCACGGCGGCGAAAGACGCGGACAAAGGAAAAATCTCTCGCGTCACCAGCAGATCGTTGTCCTCGGCGCCGACTGGATGCCAGTACACGCCCTCAGCCGTAATTGTCACTTCCGGTACTAGATCTGTTCGAGCAACAGCAACGCCTTCGCTCGCCACACCACGCAACGCGATACGACGTATGACTCGATCTTCTTCAGCAATCTTCTCTTCGTCGAGGAAGTGACGAAATTCTTTCGCCTCATCATCAGTTGAGACAGTTGCTGCCAGCCGGACTCGATATCCAAGCTCCCGAGCTTGTTGAATACCTTCTCGCGTTCGCACCCAGGTACCCGGTCCGCGATGGAAGTCGTGACGGTCTGGCGTCGAGCTGTCTAAACTGATTTGCAGGACAATCCTATTGCGGGGCAAAGCGTTCAAGATTTGCGCGCGTCTTCCGGTGAACAACATTCCGTTCGTTAATACAGTGGTCGACGCTGCGTCCGCGCAAGCAATCAGAATCTCTCCGATGTCTTCCAACAGAAATGGTTCGCCTCCCGTGACGAAGATCTCCTTCACTCCGAGTTCTTTTGCTTCGCGGGTTATTTGTTTCACACGCGCAATTCCCAGTTCTCGTCGCGCCGCCGTCGGTGAGGAACGCACACAACAGTAGTCGCAATGCAAGTTACAGTCGAAATTCGTGTAGAGCCAAAGGCGCGAGCCGACTGGCCGGCTGTCTTCGCTAAGCCTCGCAGTGTTGCCACAACGGACAACCCAACGCATTCGATCCTTGTCAGTCGTAGCTTCTAGCAGTGCATTACCCGTGAAGCGGCACCATGTTTCCAATTCTGGGCCAACACTGGCTTTGTCACCGACCACCGCGACTAAAGCGCCCGTTTGAGCGCTGCGCATCACTGCAATTAACTCGGCCAGTAGGCCAGACTCGAAAGTCTTGGCCCCAATGTCGAGATCGATGTCAGCCTTCATCGGATTTGTGCTGTTTGACGGTTGCAAGTGATGACTTGGAAACTCATGCTCATTGGGCGTTTATCCAGTCTTTCGATCCCGTCACTTTAACCGCAACATCGGAAATGAAAATTCTCAACGTGTTTCCATCCGCCGTACCGTTGTGGTCCGTCGAAATAAGCAGAGGGCCAGCTTTCCTGTACCCCTCCCACGTGGCGATAACGACACTTGGCTTCTTGGTCCCGCCTCGGTGGTAAATGAATTGTTCAACGCGGTTGTCTTTGCCGACATAAAGATCCCACGTATCGCCGGGTGTGTAACCGCCATCCGAAGGATACTTCACAGAGACCAAGTCAGCTGAACCGTTGCCCTGCGGGAGTGGTTGCGTGCCTTTATCTTGCACATCGGCGCTGGTGTCCCAGTAAGCGTGGAGGGGGAACAACAACCAATAGTTATCGTTGACGAAAGCGGGGTCGATGTCATTCTTCACATTCTCAGGTTGGTTCTTTATTTGAGAGCGAAGGTAAGTAGCCTTTACTGGCTTGCCATCTTTGTCTTTTCCCTCATATGAAACCTGCCCTGTCTTGGGTTCCCAAACCCACGAACGAGAGACATTCACCCCGGGAAACTGTGCGTTCCACGTATATTTGATCGCTTCTACCTGCCCGAAGTCATCAAGACCGTACGTCTTGGCGATCTGCTCGCGAACGTAAGCAGACGCTTTTAGAGGAGCGGACGCAGATGGACTGGCAATAGGTTCGGAACTGGATGGACTCTTCTGCGAGCAGGAAGCAGCACCAATCACAAACAACACAAAAACGAGGAAACGGATCCTCTTTGAACGGTTCAACTTTGTCATGAGTAATCCCTCCTGTGAACCATCAGTATCCCGATAGTACAATTAAGCCAGATATCAATCACGGGACTTACCATGCTCGAACGCCAAAGATAATAAGTAGGGGTAATTGTGAATGTCCAGATGTTGGTGGGCTTATCGACTGGGGTCAAACTATTTGTTTAGAGCAGCATTCCAAATCCAGCAGGCGATAGCGCTGAACTTCTGTCTGAGACCCTTCGAGAAATGCTCTGGCGGCAGGGCTAAGATGTTTGTCTTTGCGGTAGACAATCTTTAACTCGCGACGAATCTGAAGGTTTTGTACTTTGACCGTAAGCAGAGTCTTTGCTTTCAACTCACTCTCCACTGCCAAAGCAGAAATAAACGCAATGCCAAGTCCGTTCTGGACTGCCTTCTTGACCGACTCTGGATTGGCCATCTCCATGACGGCCTCTGCCTCGATACGGGCTTTGCGCAGATGAGCGGCAACTACAGCGCGACTCGCCGAGCCTTGTTCGCGAAAAATAAAATGCTCTTGGGAGAGATCCTGTGGCTTGACTAGTCTTCTGGTTGCAAGACGATGACCCAGAGGCACAATCAGAACTAACTCGTTGATAATCCACGACTCTACATTAACTTCGTCCCCTATCAGGTGTCCGCCCACGAAGCCGAAATCGAATTCGTTGTGGATCACACCTTCTTCAATTTGCCGTGTGTCTTTGACGGTGAGGTGAACGTCTATTTTCGGGTAGCGGCGCTTGAAGTGAGCGATAGTCTTTGGAATTAAGTACATGCCAGGCGTCGTGCTTGCCCCAATTCGCAACGAGCCGCGTTCGAGACCCTGGCAATTCGTCCATCGCATTGCGGGCGTCATCCACTGCAGAAATGACTTTGCCCGCATACGGGACCAGGAGTTTGCCTGCCTCGGTCAGCGCGATTCTCTTTCCCAGTTGTTCGAAGAGCTTTGATCCTACATCATGCTCCAGTTGGCGCATGCGCACGGAGACGCTCGGCTGGCTCAGATTTACCTCCTCGCTCGCGCGCGTGAAGTTCAAATGCTTAGCCACGCTGA
>JBKPQV010000482.1:0-28687 GCA_046734235.1 Acidobacteriota bacterium | reverse complement strand
GCCCTGAAGTGATGATCGGATCAATAGGTAATGCCAGGGCCCACCCGCTACCGCGAGGGTGGTACCGACCTCATCCAAGCAAGAAAAGAACAAGGCTCCACTCGTTACCAAGTGGAGCCATTTCTGTTGTTAGCCATACTTACGACTCTTGTCGTAACGTAACGTAAATAACCGCGTCTCGTCGCTTAATCAGGATTAAGGCTGGACGAGTTGTGGACTGTTGAATCGCGGCGCCAAAATCATTAATTGTGCGAACGGGTTTGCGATTTACTTCTTGAATCAAATCGCCTTGTCTGATTCCGGCATTCGCCGCAATACCAGACGGATTGATTCTAGCTACCAGCAGTCCCTGGTCATTAGAGTCCAAGCCGAAGCGCGACGCTGACTCTGGAGTTAGGTTTTGTAGAGTCAAACCATACTTGCCAGAACCTGTAGTCGTCGCTCCCTCAGTCTCGTCTTCGCTCCCCGCCGGGGCACGTTGCGGTAACTCAGCCAAGGCAACCTGAAAGTTTTGCTCTCTACCATCGCGCAGCGCACTGACCTTTACATTTGATCCAGGCGAAATTCTAGCGACCATATTCCGCAGGCTATTTGAATCAACTACCGGCTGGTTGTTTATAGCGGTGATTACATCGCCTCGCTTGATTCCGGCTTTTTCAGCAGGACTAGTCGGTGAAACTCCGGTCACGATTGCTCCACGAGCCGCAGGCAAGTCGAGACTTGCTGCCAGGTCTGCATCGACAGGCTGAATTGAAACACCAAGCATTCCACGACTGACTTTGCCAGTTTTCAAAAGCTGGTCCATGACAGCCTTAGCCATATTTGATGGAATCGCGAATCCGATTCCAATATTTCCGCCGGAGGGCGAAAGAATTTGCGAGTTAATGCCCACGACTTCACCAACGGTGTTCACCAGGGCGCCCCCTGAATTACCGCGATTGATTGCGGCATCAGTTTGTAGGAAGTCTTCGAAACTTCCATCGCTTAAACCTGTTTGACGACCCTTTGCGCTGATGATTCCTGACGTAACCGTCTGTCCGATCCCTAAAGGATTGCCGACAGCCAGAACAAAATCGCCGACTCGAACTTTGTCAGAATCTCCCAGGGTTAAGGTTGGCAGATCTTTGGCCTCAATCTTCAAAACGGCAAGGTCACTGGGCTGATCGGTTCCCACCAGCTTCGCGGTAAACGTTCGGTTGTCAGTAAGCTCAACTCTGATTTCGAGTGCCCCGTCGACAACGTGATGGTTCGTTAAGATGTAACCATCAGCATTAACAATTACGCCCGACCCAACGCCCTGGACCCTTTGCGGAGACTGTTGTGGCATTCGATCACCAAAAAACTCACGAAAACTGGGGTCATCCATAAAGGGAAACTGTTGCGCGGGGCGGGAACGTTCAGTCGAACGGATCGTTACGACTGCCGGTGAGACGCGACTTACCAGGTCAGCATATGATGTCTGAACCCCCGCCACTCCCGAATTCACGGGCGCAACAGGCGGGGCCGTGGAAAATCCCATTAGACCACTTTGCGCATGGCAGGCGCCCACAACTACCACCAGGAACGCCAAACTCACCAAAACTTTGACTCGGGTAATTGACCCGGTCAATAGATTACTCAAACTTCTTCTATCTCTCATTTTGTCTATTATTCCTTCCAAACCAGACCGGTGACATAACGACACCAGCCCTCAAATGAATTAACCTTTAAGAGGCCTTTCACAACCACTTTCGCTGTTACCTTTTGATTCACTTTTGGGCGTTTCGGTTTACCACAGGAATCGAAAGATCTTCCACGTTTGGTTTGGTATTTGGTTGCATTCTTTCCACGGAAATCGTCCTTTAATAACCGTCTATTTCAGGTAATTGGCCTTCTCGAACGAGGTTGTTGGAACTAACTGCGAATGTTTGACTTGGGTACGCTAAATCTCGGGGCTTGTCCCCTAAATGCTTGTGTTATACTCCGCGCCATAAATCCTTGGCCTAGGAACCCCCAAGCGCTAGAAATAGAGTTCCATCTATTCCACCGACTTAAGGGTTATTCACCAGCGAGTTTTCCAATTCAAAACAAAAGACCGAGGTTACGCTCCTAATGGATGGCGTACAAATCTCTAACGGCCATGACGACAATTCTGTTTTGATTGTCAACGATGACCCCGAGCAGCTTTCTCTGATGCAAACTCTCTTGCTGAAGGCTGGTTATTCCGTCTTGACTGCCGGAGACGGAATTGAAGGTCTCAATCTCGCCAAAACGAATCACCCCGACCTTATTATAAGTGACGTCACAATGCCCCGGATGAATGGTCTTGAGTTTTGTAAGGAAGTCCGGGCAGACGGGGACCTTCGCTCAATCCCGATTTTACTTGTTAGTGCGTTACAAAAAGACACTGAAAGCGTCGTAGCCGGCTTGCGAGCAGGTGCTGATGATTATCTCGAGGTTCCATTCGATTCCACCAGATTTGTTGCAAAGGTATCCCGCTTACTGGAACGAGCCCACATTGAGGCAAGTTATCGCGATTTGGTTGAACACGCGAGTGACTTCATCTTCACGCAAGATCTTAATGGGCGACTTACCAGTATTAACCTAGCAGGCGCCCAGTTCGTTGGCCGCGACGCACAGTCCGTAATAGGCGAGTCGTTCTTGGGTCTTTTTGGAATCATCCCTGGAAGTAACGGCTTTGGAGGAAGTTTGACTCAGCCTAAGGAGGCTAAGGAATTTCGTCATCAGTTTTTGGCTAAATCTTCAAGCGGCGAAGATCGCTGGCTCGATCTAATAATCTCTCCAATTAAGGACAGGCTGGATGAGACTGTTGGATTTCGCGGAGTGGCCCGGGATATCACGGAGAGAAAAACATTCGAAGAGGCCCTCAAAGATTCTGAATCACGCTACAAACTTCTTTTCGAATCAACGCCGCAACCAATTTGGGTCTATAACGAGGAAACACTGAGTTTCCTTGCGGTCAACGAAGCAGCGACGCGCACCTACGGTTACACCCGCGATGAATTTCTGCGAATGACCATCGACAGCATCAGGGCAAAAGACGATATTCCCGCACTCCTTATCAAGAATACTTCAGGCGAAAACGAGTTAATTCTTTCAAGCCCCTGGCGACATGAAACTCGCGACAAGAAAACCATTTATGTCGAGATGTCGTCGCATCCGGTCGTTTTTGATGGCAAAAATAGCAAGCTGGTTATCGTTAATGACGTAACCGAGAGGAAACTCCTCGACGAAAAGCAGCAGCGATTACATACATCACTGCAACAGTCTGCGATGGAGTGGCGACAAACATTCAACGCCATCGACTTCCCGGTTTTGATTGTGGATCTCGACGGTATTATTAAGAGGTCAAACGAAGCCGCCGAACAGATCGCCGCACTCGAAGCCGAACAAATAGTTGGTCGCAAGATCGGTGAGATAAGCGAGCACGAACCATGGAAAAAAGCCGCCGAACTCCTGGAAAAAGCTCGTAATAGCTCCGATCAATTATCTGAAGAGGTAAAGTGCGAAGCGACCGGTAAGACGTGGGCCCTGACACTCTATTTGATCAGCGAATTCGGTTCCGTCGGCCAGCGCGCAATCTTCATCGCCCAGGATATTACGAAGCGGACAGAACTTGAAGCTTCGCTTCGACAAAGCGAAATGATGTCTTTGCTGGGATCGCTGGTCGCAGGCGTCGCACACGAAGTAAGGAATCCACTCTTTGGAATCTCCTCTATTCTGGATGCCTTTGAGACGAGATTCAGCGACCGCACAGAATATCTTCGCTATACAAATGTCCTGCGCGACGAGATAGGCCGGCTAACGGTCTTGATGGAGGAACTTTTAGAGTACGGCAAACCGTTTCGCGGTGAGTTGTACCTCGTCTCGATGGAAGAGATGGTTTCCCGATCAATCAGATCCTGTCTCCCCGCGGCTGAAGTCGCTCAGGTGAAGCTGGAAGGTGGCGTTGAGGTAGACCTGCCAAAAATTCGCATTGATCGACGTCGCCTCTCCAAGGTATTTGTAAACCTGATTGAGAACGCAATCCAGCATTCACCCAATGGGGGAACTGTTACTGTAGAAGCGCAGAAAGTTTCGGATGGCAAACAGGATTGGGTTGAGTGTGCGGTAAAGGATACAGGGCCTGGAATTCTGGCTCAAGATCTTCCAAAGATTTTCGAGCCTTTCTTTTCAAAGCGTCGGGGCGGAACAGGTCTTGGTTTGGCTATTGCACAACGGATCATGGAGGAACACGGAGGAAAGCTGATTGCCGGTAACAATCCAGAGGTCGGAGCCTGTATGGTTGCGAGATTTCCAGTGCCGACCGAGGGAGATCAATAAATGGCCAGAAACAAGGTGTTAGTTGTCGATGATGAGCCGGGTGTGCGCTTTGGCATCCGCGACTATCTCGAACAACAAGGATACGAGATCGACGAAGCAGAAAGCTGTGAAGATGCACAACATCTGTTTCGCTCATCTCGACCAGACATCGTAATTGCTGACTACATGCTTCCTGATGGTACCGCGCTCGATCTATTACCACGACTTAAGGAGATCGACTCCGACATTCCCCTCCTGGTCCTAACCGCTCACGGTTCCATTGATCTTGCAGTTAGAGCGATTAAGGAAGGAGCTGAACAGTTCCTTACCAAACCTCTGGAACTCCCTGCGCTTGCCGTAATAATGACGAGATTACTGCAAAAGCAGCGCAACCATCATAAGCAGCTGGCTTCAAAAACCAGACAAATTCGTCAGGCTGTCGACCCATTCATTGGCACCAGTCAAGCAATAGGAACTCTTAAAGCGCAGGCTCACAAGATTCTTACGACTGAGAGCCCTGTTCTTATTCTCGGTGAGACCGGGACTGGAAAAGGAGTTTTGGCGCGTTGGCTACACGAAAATAGCAACCGCGCGGATGAGGCGTTTGTGGATCTGAATTGCGCTGGCCTCTCGAGGGAGTTGCTAGAGACTGAACTGTTTGGACATGAGAAGGGTGCATTTACCAGCGCCACAGCTTCCAAACAAGGACTGTTTGAAGTGGCCCATCGAGGAACTATATTCCTGGATGAAGTGGGTGACGTCGATCTTCAGATTCAACCGAAGCTTCTAAAGGTCCTTGAGGAAAAGAGATTTCGACGGGTTGGTGATGTGAGAGATCGTCAGGTGGATGTGCGCTTGATTGCCGCAACTCACCAGGACATGGGCCAACTGGTTCGTGAGAAAAGATTCCGCGACGATCTCTATTTTCGCATCAGCACCATTCCTCTTTCGTTCCCTGCACTGCGAGAGCGAGTCGAAGATATTCCCACGATGGCCCAGTATCTCTTGAATAAGCTTTCAGCTGACCTGGGCCGCGGTGAAATCACTCTTGATGCGGAATGTATTAAGGCACTGCAAGCCTACTCGTGGCCGGGAAACGTACGTGAACTCAGGAACGTGATTGAACGTGCCGTACTCTTAAGCGAGCAGAGAAGTATCGGCCTAAAGGATCTTCATTTCGACGGTCATTCAAATGTGGGAGCGCCGTTTCTGGATTCCCGCCTCACACTCGTTGAGTTGGAGAAGCAACACATCGAGCGAGTACTCCAGGAAGAACGCGGTCGAGTAGAAAATGCTGCCAAACGTCTGGGAATTCCACGTAGTTCGTTATATCAAAAGATCAAGAAGCACCAGATCCTCACGTCCAAAGTCTAGACTGAGAGTCTGAAATCTGGACACCCGGCCCTCATAATGACCTTACTCTCCCTCAATTTACTCGAATTCTTCTGAATTTTTCTCGTCACCCATGCGGTCAACTACTGGCCCACTCTTTGCTATAGACCGAGCAAGTGCCAATCTACATGTAGGTCTTTGGGATGAATGCGCCCAGAGAAGTTGGCGGCATGATGAGAGCTAGCATTGCCCGCAAAGCTCTTCAATCTCAAGCCTGCCAAAATACTTTTGCAAAAGGTCTACCGCCAAGGTATCGGCGGCCTTTAACTCCCACAAGGATACGAACATTAAGGAGCAGGAAATGCTGTCTAACAACTTTAAAAGACTGACCATATCGCTTGGTATGTTCTGTCTTGTAGCGCTGACTTCCACAGTCGCCCGAGCTGATACATTTACTTTCTCGGGAACACCGCCCGGTGGTAGTGGGCCCATTTCAGCAACGGCGGAAATAACGCAGAGTGGTTCTATACTTATAGTCACTCTCACAAACAATACCGCCAACATTGCGGATGTTTCACAATCGATCACTGACTTCAAGTTCACCATCAATGGCGTGTCATTAACTGCAACCACGGGGTTCACAGGGTCTGGCCGAGGCATTAACGTTGCCGCCGGCGGTACTTTCACCGATGTCGGAGGAAGTGCCCTCCCGGATACTATTACGGGCGGCACGGGTTGGAGCCTGACATCAACGGGCCCTGGTACGTTTTACTTGAATGCCTTGGGTAGCGGACAGCCGCAGTTTGCGATTCTCGGACCACCAACCGCCGGAGTTTACTCAAACGCAAATGGTTCGATTGCAGGTAACGGCCCGCACAATCCCTTCGTCATGCAGACCGCGACTTTTAGTTTCACAGTCACGGGGTTACAACCGGGTGCAACTTTTTCAAATGTGATCATGTCCTTCGGCACTGTACCGGGGAACGATCTTCCATGCACCGGCTGTAATACTACGGTTCCTGAACCTGCCTCGATGTTCCTTCTGGGAACGGGACTGGTGGGAGCTGCGGCCGGCATTCGCCGCAAGCGCAACAAGAAGGTCAGCTCTTAACTGATCACAAATGAATTACCGAAATGCCCTTTGGTAATTCATCGAAGCGAAACATTGCTTCAAGAGAAGCGATTGGAGTGTTGAAACTGAACTTTCGAGAATTCGAAGTTCTCATCAAATGAACAAGGAGTTTCCACCATGCGAAACTATTTGAAGACCTCGCTAATGATGGCATTAGTTGCAGGAGTCTTAGTAATGGCTACGGCGTCCAGCGCCAAGGCCGACCCCTTCCTGACGGGGGGATTTTCAAAAACAGGAAGTATAGTTCCCGTTAACGGAGTTACTGGAGCAGTGACTCCGATCGGAACGGCAACCGGGTTCGACTTTAATACCGCCGGTACCACACCGACGCCTGGGGTCGCCGGGACACTTTTGGTAACGAGCAGTAACGGCAGTTTTGCAGCGCTAGCGCCCGTAGGGTCGGTTGGATTGATCAAGGATTTTTCCTTCGCAGGCGCTGGTTCAGCTTCCTATCCAGTTCTTCCGCTCGCAAGTTTTGAGGTTGTAGCTGGAGTTACGTTCGATTTAACAAGCGTAACTGTTACGCTTCAGAACATCAATTCGGTGGTCCTCGACGGTGTCGGCGTATTTCACGCAGCTGGCTTCGCCGATACACCAGGAGAATTCCATTTCAGTGCTCAAACAGCTGGTGGCACATTCTCATTCTCAGCCTCGCAGGCAGCGAACCCTGTTCCGGAGCCAGCAAGCATGATTCTGCTCGGAACCGGATTGTTGGGAGTTGCGGGAGCAGCAAGACGCAGATTTAGGACAGGTCGCTCCTAAAGCCAGGCAAACCGGTCGCGAATCCAGCGACGGAGCGGGAGTAGCTATACGATGACTTCCGCTCAGGTGGGCTTGGTCCAACGGCTGAGCTACTTCGCTGCATGGCGCTTTTGTGGCCGCACCGAAGAGCAGGAGAATCAAGAATGTACGCCGAACCAATGATATTACCCCTGGACGTGAATGGCAGGATTTACGCTATTCAAGACGAAAAGGGAAACACAATAGGAACTGGAACACGCGAGGTGTGTGAGGTGCTGCTTTACATCATCACCAAACCCGCCTCGCCCAGTATCTCAAGCAGGATTAACGTACCAGTTTCGCAGCGACCCAACGTGCGGGCAGCAATAGCAATTTAGCTGGGGTCGAGCGGCAAGAAATAGATCTGCAAATAGATCTGCAATTTTCAGATCAGTGCCACTACCTCATCGTTATCAGTAGGGGAGATTTTGAAACGATGAGTAATGAAAAGCTTAACCGATTTGCAAAGATCAGGAATTGTCACCACGCAAATGAGTTGCTTTCGATTAGCCTCGCTGCCTGCCCTAGTGAAAGCGCTTCGGTAATCTCCCACTTGGAAGTGTGTGACTTCTGTAATACAGAAGCACACTTCCGAGCCAGAATTATTAAAGCATCCAGTTTATCCCTTCACTCTGCGGAGCCTCCCGTAAATGCCTCCGCATGTTCGTTCGCTGGCAGAATCACTACTCAGCAAGCAGACAGACAGGTCTCGAGATCCGTTATTTCGCTGCTAGACCATTTGTAACTAGGGTGCTTTCGGACCAGTCTTTTACAAGCAGGTAGCCAAAAGGGAAGATTCGTTGCCGACACGATTTACCCTAATGCTCTTTTAATTCTGATCAAGATGATGATTGCAAAAGCAACTGACGCCTGAAAGTTGCCCAGCTGACGCGTGTTGCCGTGAAGCAAAGTCACTTTGGAACATTGAAAAAAGTCTCTGGTAGATTGAGACGAATTTGGACGGGCCGCCTCGAAAGTTCCTCCAAGGAAGCGTTGGTGCCTCGTTTACTCGTGGTCGATGATGAGGAATCTATTTGCTTCTCGATGAGCGAATACTTTTCCCTGCATGGTTACCGAGTTGATACCGCCAGGGAGTTCGTGGAAGCAGAAAAAATGATCGAGGCCACAGAATACAAAGTGGTCATTCAGGATTTGCGGCTGAGTGAAACTCGGAATCCAGATGGGCTCAATATCATCAAGTTGATCCGCGGTCATAATCCTCAAACACGAATCGTTGTACTGACTGCTTATGGCTCAACGGAAATGGAAGACGAGGCCAGGCGTTGTGGAGCTGATGCTTTTTTGCGTAAGCCCAAGCCCCTTTCCCAGGTAGCGCAAGTAATCCAGGGCCTTCTAGAATCCCCCACAAAACAAGCTCGTCACGCTTAAGTACTACTTACTCACCTCAGCCATGCGAAGCTCTTGATTTTGAAGGCTTGGCTTTTTTGTTCCTGCGCTTCTTCTCGTCTGCTCTGCGGGCGTAATGCCCCGTCCGTTCGAGGTCCTCAATTCGAAATCCGGTATCGAATAGGTCGCGGCCAGAAGCAGACGAATCACTGTAATCGAAAATTCGACCGTCACTTCTAATATAGACAGAACCGCGTCTCCGTTGTTCGTATTGAAGCTCGGTCAACAATGAATACTCATGTCCGATGCTCCCTAAACGCCCCTCTGGTTTACATGGCACAAACTCACGCCCATCCGGCAAACGATAAATGTTTTCTTCCAATAGGCGTGTCCGGCCGTAGCGATTCTTGCGCGGAACAAAATCTCTTGGCAGACCAGTCCGGGCTTTCGCGGGTTCGGAATGTTCAATGTCTGACAAAGCTAATGTGGACAGCTAGCAATCAAGCTGTTTGCGGAGCTGTTTCCTTTGATTCCCGAGGCCTCCATATTGCGAGAACGATCCCAGCCAATGAACACGCAACAAACTGATAGCCAACGTTGATTAAATAGAGACCCAGCTTTCGTTCTTCAAAAATCACAGTAGCCAGCTGTGTTGTGGCTATGAATCCCAACCACAACCAAAAGGCAGTTTGAATTCCATCGATGGCTGTCCTGGCGTTGGTGTATTGCACAAAGTGCGCGAGGATGTAGCACAAGACCAGCGCCGAGATGAAAGCGATGGCCAACTCCTTTGCCGGATTGTGACTCTCCATTTCCTTAAGCTTCTCTGGACTCCAGGCAATCAACTCCACAAACTTATTGGAGAATAGAACACCATACCAGAGTCCGCCCACGAGAAAGTGGACGATGGTGGCAACTAATACAGCAGGATAGTTTATTTTCATTGTGGGGAGCGTCTCCTTTGATGGGCTACTTATCATAGAAGACAAGCCGTACTACACATTGACTGTAGTAGCGGCCTGGCGCTTAAAAACTTTTGTTAGCAATTATGCCGAACTGGCAAGAAGACTTTTCGGCCGGATTCTATACTTTGAATGGGGTTTGTCAACACATTTGAGCCCTGGTGCTTTGTGCTTGGAGCTTGGTGCTTTGTACTTTGAACGTGGTGCTTTGTACTTGGAGCTTGGTGCTTTGTACTTTGAACGTGGTTTTCCAAGTTCAAAGTACAAAGTTCTAAGTACAAAGTTCTAGGCTCCAAGCTCCGCACCTGCGATGGTTAGTGAAAGTCTCTCGCAGGAACTGCCGCAAGTTGGAAATCAAGCGCGCGAATCCGTCTCGCTTTTACCGATATGACGTTGTCTTGATTTTGCAAAACACCCTCAATCAAAAGAAATGGCTGGTCTACCAAAATAAATCTATTCTCCTCAAAAATCTGTGGGGTAACGATGATGTTGCTAACGCCAGTCTCATCTTCCAACGATATAAACATGAATCCTTTAGCGGTTCCCGGGCGTTGGCGAACAATAACCCAGCCGGCTACACGGACTGCACTGCCATTTCGTAAATTGGCAATATCAATCGCTCGCAAAGCTCCCAACTTATTTAACTCTGCTCTGTGATATGCCACTGGATGTTTTCCAATTGTCATACCTGTTCCACGAAAATCAGCATTCATTCGTTCTGGAACAGACATTGGCAATAAGGGTGAATTGCCATCACCCTCTAACAACTGTTCATAAAGATCGCCAGCGGGTCGCACAACTCGTTCCACTTGCCACAGAGCATCTCGCCGGTTGACTTGTACTTTGCGCTTCGTTGGTTTCGGGTCCTGAATAAAGTTCAACGCCCCAACAGCAGCCAATTTTCTCAACTCATCTTTACGAAGTTCAGGAACACGATTACGCAAATCATCAATGCCGCTGAAGGGCCTCATTGTTCGTTCACGAACAATGGCCTCACCCGCTTCCTGACTTAGCCCCTTAACGTACTTCAGACCAAGGCGGAGGACGAGATGGGCCGACGGGGTGACGGGGTGAGGAGGTGAGGGGGCGAAAGGGCGAGTGGGAGACGGGGCGAGGGGGTGAGAAGGCGATGAGGGGCTCACTTGGAAAGAACAAGTTGGGAAGGGCGGCTTGCCCCCGCTAGCTCGCCCTACATTACTACTTGAACCCAAATGTTCGTGTTGGGTGAGGCTGCGGGGGCAAGCCACCCTTCCCAACTTGTTCTTTCCAAGTGGCGCCATCTCCCCGTCGCTCTCTCGCCCCGTCACCCCGTCGCCGCGCCCCCACATCTCCCCCTCACCCCCTCGCCCCTCGTCTTCAATCGTGCATAGCCAATCCGATCGAGTTACATCAATTGGCAGAACTTTCAATCCATGCCGTTGGGCATCTTTAATGAGTGTGAAGGGCTGATAAAAACCCATCGGTTGATTGTTTAAGATGGCTGTCGTGAATGCGGCCAGGTAATTACATTTCAAATAGGCGCTCGCATAAGCAATCAAAGCAAAACTTGCCGCATGCGATTCGGGAAATCCATATAAAGCAAATGAACTAATAGCTTGAACAATTTCTTCCTGAGTTTTTCCTATGATCCCATTGGCAAGTAACCCACGACGTAGTTTGACTTCAATCTCTTTCATTCGCGCTTCTGATCGTTTGAAACCAAAAGCACGTCGCAACTCTTCAGCTTCACCACCAGTAAAACTCGCACATTCCATTGCCATCTTTAATAATTGCTCCTGAAATAACGGCACGCCAAGTGTGCGCCTGAGAACCGGTTCGAGATTCGGATGAGCATAAGTGACTGGCTCTCTTCCCTGGCGACGCTTGAGATAAGGGTGAACCATGTTTCCGACAATTGGACCAGGCCGAATAATTGCCACCTGGACCACAATGTCATAAAACTTTTGCGGTCGAAGCCTTGGCAAGCAGGACATCTGCGCCCGGCTCTCCACTTGAAACATTCCGATCGTATCGGCCTTTTGCAATGCCGAATAAACAGCCGGGTCATCCTGCGGAAGATGCGCCAGGTCCATCTCCTCGTGATACGACTCGCGAATCAGTTTGATCGACTCCTCAAGTACAGCCATCATTCCGAGTCCCAGCAAATCCACTTTAATCAACCCTAGATCAGCGCAGTCTTCCTTGTCCCACTGCACAACTACACGACCGGGCATTGAAGCTGGTTCTAGCGGCACAACTGAATCGAGTTGCCCCTGGCAAATCACCATCCCTCCTGAATGCTGGCCTAAATGACGCGGCAGATCCTGAACCAATTTATAGAGTTGGAAAAATTTATTGATTCGCGGCTGACGCAAATCCAGCCCAGCATCTCGAAACTGTCGCTCAGTTGAGTCTTTCGGGTCTTTCCATTCCCAGGTATGCACAAGTCCTGAAAGCTTTGCCAGGGTTTCATCGTCAAAATCAAGTACCTTGCCTACCTCACGCGCCGCCGAGCGACCTCTATAAGTAATGACATTTGCAGTCATCGCGGCGCCTAGTTTTCCATAGCGCTCGTAAACATACTGGATAGCCTTCTCTCTTTGGTCGCCACTGGGAAGATCCAGATCGATGTCGGGCCATTCACCTCTTTCTTCAGACAGGAAGCGTTCAAATAACAACTCCATTCCAATTGGATCAACCGCTGTAATTCCGAGTGAATAACAAACTGCGCTATTCGCAGCTGACCCGCGGCCTTGAATCAAAATTCCTTCCCGTCGACAAAACTGTACTATGTCCCAAACGATCAGGAAGTAGCCTTCTAATTTGAGCTTTTCGATAAGTTTTAATTCTCGTTCGAGTTGAGGAAGAGCCTGTTCATAAGAAGGAGACGATTGATCACCTCTATAACGTTGGCGCGCACCTTCTTCTGTGCGTTGCCGTAAAAACGAAGTCATTGTTTCGCCGGCTGCCACAGGATACTTTGGAAATTCATAACCAAGATCTTCGAGTGTAAATTCCAGGCGTGAGGAGAGCACTTCAGTATTCGCTATAGCCTCGGGGAGATCTGCAAAAAGTTTCTCCATCGCAGCGGCAGGCTTCAAATATCGCTCAGAGTTCTGGGCCAACAATCTACCGGCAGTTTCCAATCGCACATGATTGCGTATACAGGTAAAAACATCTGCCACTTCACGACGAGCGACTGCTGCATAACAGACGCCATTAGTAGCAAGCAGTGGCAAATGATTTCGCCGGGCCACTTCCATGACCAGTTGATTTCGAGCTTCTTCTTCACGGTCATAATGGCGTTGCAGCTCGGCGTAAACATTCTCTTGACCAAACACATCAAGTAACCAGGCAGTAGTGTTTAGCACTCCGTTCGTATTCCGCGGGTCAATTCGATCGATCGATTTGGCAATGGGGCCATCAACACTACCGGTCAGGCAAATCAATCCTTCAGCATGTGAAGCTAACTCCTCCGGTGTTACTACACATTCACCCTCTTTTGCGTGCTTGGGTACACGCAACTTCATCAAGGTAATTAGGCGACAAAGATTTTGGTAACCCTTACGACTGTAAGCTAGTAAAGGGATGGAATAAACAATCTTAGAACTTTGAGCATTGAATACTGGAGCCTGAACACTTATTTCTGCGCCGATGTGAGCTTTGATTCCATTCTTCCTGGCAGACAGATGAAATCTGGGAGCGCCATACATACCATCTCGATCAAGTAGTGCCATTGATGGCATGTCCAATTCCAACCCGACCGCAATCAATTCTTCAGGAACAGAACCTCCTTCCAGAAAACTAAAAGCCGATCGGGCATGGAGCTCAATGTAATTAGGCATGATTTCAGGACCCGGGCTGGGCGAGGGGGCGACAGGGAGAAGGGGCGAGGGGGAGACGGGGAGAAAACTAATTTGTCATTTTCCATTTTCCATTTCTCATTTTCCATTTTTCGGACCCTTCGGGCTACGAGAGTTCAGCGGCTCTCCGGCGCGCGTAGCGTCTGGAAATGGAAATGAACCAATGACAAATGACAAATGACAAATGACAAATGAATTTTCGCCCCATCTCCCCGTCGCCCTCTCGCCCTGTCGCCCTGTCGCCCTCTCGCCCTGTCGCCCTCTCGCCCCGTCGCCCACTCCCCCTCTCCCCTTAGTCGTAATTTCCTTCAACAAACCAATTGCCACTAATCAATTCACGATAAATTCGATAGAGCACTCGGCGATCCTTTCCGGACTCAACAGCTACATCCCATTCATCTCGAGCCCAACTGTCACTGCGCCACCAATCACCAGTCGTTCTCCATGGACCAGCCAATTCAACCACTTTGCCGTAAACGCTACGCTGCTTTCCCCAGGCACTGATCTGTTTGGGACAACCACTTGTGACTTCAACGACAGCACGCAAAGGCGGGCGAAACATGCGAAACGCAAGACATTGGCGGGTTAGCTGATTATTGATTGCTGATTGCTGATTCTTCTTTGGGCGTCTGTGAGAATCTTTTGTGGTAAGAACAAATCGTTTTATTGAAAAGGCATCCGGTCGATGAGTGTCGAGCAAAACAGGAGAGCCTACGTTTGTCTCTCCGATTAGTTTTGCAAGCCTGGCTAGTGTGAGTTCGAGTTTGTCAGGCGCCGGTGCCAAAGGAATAAACAGACCATTTTGTAGCACTCGGGGTTTAACAGGTTCACAAGTAATCGAAACTGTCTTAACCGGCGATTGAGGCGGATGCATTTCTGTGTCCAGTAATAACAACTTCAAAAACACTTTGTGGTCCCGCATTGGATAAGGCAAAGTCAAAGTTCGTTCGTGTGTAGTCTTATTTTCAAGCTGCATGCGCACCAGTAATTCGTTTGTCGCCAGTGCATATGAATTAAGACTGGCGCAGATTTGATTCAGCTGTCGCGCAAAAATAAAAGAAAGTGGCTCGAGTTCGGAGATGGAATATTCAAGTTCGATTGAATTAGCAAAAACCGGAGCGGCCTGTTTTAGCCGGAGATATCTTTGAGTTTTACCTGCAGCGAGATTTTGAAGTCGGATCCCATCCGGACCAAGACGCTCAGAAACACCAGCGACGGGCAGTTCTGCAAAATCGCGGAAAGTGCGAATGCCCCAGAGTTTTAGTGTCTCCTGGATCTCGGCAATACGTTTGTCATCAATGTCAACCAGTGAGTGGGCCAGTTGGTTGATAGCAAATTCACCCAGACAAGTGAGTTCTTCCCCTGGTTCAATGAAAGTAATACCTTTCAAACATGAGGCTGCGTGTATTGCTGCATCTGGATTTGCTGCCAAAGCAACATCAGCTTTTGTTTCGAGTCCACCTTTTATTTTTGTTTCGGCAGATCGTTGAGAAACTTCACGCGCAAGTTGATAAGCAGAACCAAACACCAATTCACAACCATCGACATCAATAACAACGACATTGGGTTTAGTTTCTTCAACCAAAGGTGAAAACTGATAGGCAAAATCCGACAACAAAGCGTCGGGCGACAATTGTGGACAGCTAATACAGGCAAACATATCTCACCTTGGCTTCTCGCACGGTGAACGAAGATTACTGAAAATTAACGAAAATTGTCAAGAAGGGATTTGACCTGAATTTTCTTGAGAAAATCGCTTGCGTCTGACGTTACGTCAGGCTTTAGGATGCTGGCGGATGAATGAGGAACCAAAAACAGTGAGGGAATTAAAACAGTACCAGGTAGTGGAGTTTGCCCGACTGGCAGGAGTAACTATTCGCACGCTACATCATTACGATCGAATTGGCTTGCTGAAGCCGAGTGGACACACTAATGCGGGTTACCGATTGTATCGCCAGGAAGATCTGATTCGACTCCAACAGATCATCACTTTGAAGTTCATAGGTTTCTCACTAAACCAGATCAAGAATTTGCTCAACAGCACTTCCTTTGATTTAACGATCGCGCTAACTCAGCAAAAAGCGATCATCACTGAAAAGAGACAGCAGCTCGATTCGGCAATCAACGCAATCGAGAAAGCACAAAAGCTTCTCGAGCAAAAACAAGAGCCTGATTGGGAAGCATTTAAACAGATAATTGAGGTCATCAATATGCAAAACAACATGGATTGGACCAAAAAGTATTACTCCGAAGACGCAAAGCAAAAGATTGCCGAACAGGCAGCTTCAATATCACCGGAAGAGATTGAACAAGGACAACGTGATTGGGCCAGGCTAATTCGCGAAGTGGAAACAGCCGTTAGTGAAGGCATGGATCCAGGGAGTGATGCAGCCGGCAATTTGGCAATGCGTTGGAGTGAACTCATCAAAGCTTTCACAGGAGGAGATCGTGAAATCCAATCTGGCCTGAACAAGATGTATTCAGATCAATCAAACTGGCCTGCTAATTTTCCGAAGCCATTCAGCGATGCCGCGGGAGAGTTTATTCATGAAGCAATGGCAGCGAGGTTTGGGAAGACGTGTGGGTGAGGGGAGGACTTGAGCTTTGTACTTTGTACTTGGTGCTTTGTACTTGGTGCTTTGTGCTTTGTACTTTGTGCTTTGTACTGGTGCCTCCTGACTGGTTATAACTTCCAAGACTCGACAATACAAAGCACAGATTACAAATTACAAAGTACAAAGCACAAAGTACAAAGCTCAGAATCCAAGCTCAATACCCATAACTCCTAAACCCGCTTTGGTTAACCCCGGCTACCATTGGTCGCCTGCGATTTACTGTTATTGAGTTAAGTCGCAATAGATTTGCGTGAGCAACAAGTTTACTGTGAGGCGCTGTCCGAATTGGCAGAACATTATCCTTAGTTGCGCGGCGAGTTTGTAAATCGTTTGTAGTTACCCATTCAGCCATTCCCTCCAACTCCACAGTCAACGCCGCACAAGATCGAGTACAGCTCTCAGCTGAGATGACTACGATCGCAGTTGGTTTATTTTCAACTGTGCGGCGAAATCGATACCACCAGGATGAAATGATTCGCCGCGCATCTTTTCCCGGCACGTCACCCATATCGAGTATCACGAGACCAAATCCTCCTGCATGCAGGAGAAGATCAGTTGCCTTAAAACTGTGTTCGAGGTTGGCCCCACATCGCACCCACAACAACCTGTCGAAATCTATTTCAGCCGGAACAGCAGATGTGGGTGCAAATACGTCGTTGACATCAACCAATGCACATATCTCATCATGCCTGGTTGCATAAGAAAGTAACGACAGCATTAAACTAGTGCGGCCGGAAGATGCTGCACCAAAAATTTCCGTAACTGCACCTTTAGGAATTCCTCCAGTCAAGCTATCAATTTCCAGAACACCTGTTGAGAGTGTTTCTACAGATCTCTTCTCTTGTAGCCGGAAGGCGTCTGCAAAACGACCGGCAATGTTTGACTCAATTTCTGCTTTTGAAAATGCAGCACTCATTGATCATCATTTCCTGAAGAACAATTCACTCCGGAGGAGTGGAGATTTTTACTTGATAACTCCATGACTCTGACACAATTGCAAAAACATAATAAATTAATGCTTTAACTAATAATGGTTACTCGTAAATCTTCAATTTCAGCAGCATCATCTGCAATTGATTACTTTCCCAGGCAGTTATCTTTGCCCTCACTTAAGGCAGCGGCAGCCGATTGCAAAGGCTGTGAGCTCTGGAAAAAAGGAACACAAACTGTTTTCGGTGAAGGTCGACGCCAAGCGACGCTTTTGTTCGTCGGAGAACAACCTGGCAACGAAGAGGATCTGACAGGCAAACCTTTTGTTGGTCCCGCCGGAAGATTATTCGATGACGCTCTTGAAGAAGCCGGTATCGATCGCAAAAACGCTTACGTCACAAATGTTGTCAAACACTTCAAATGGGAGCCGCGCGGAAAACGTCGAATTCACAAAAAACCCAATGCGGTAGAAATTAAAGCGTGTCGTCCATGGCTCGAGGCTGAGATCGATTTAGTCAAACCTCAAATTATCGTCGCCCTTGGCGCCACAGCCGCACAGGCTCTCTTAGGCGCGCAGTTTCGTGTCACCAAACAACGCGGCAAATTTTTAGAATCCACACTTGCTCAATATGTAATGGCTACTGTGCATCCCTCCTCTATTCTGCGTGCTCCTGATGACGAAACTCGGCGCCTTGAATATCGTCAATTTGTTAATGACCTCAAAAAACTAGCTGACCTGTAATAGGACCTATTGGACCTATAAGACCTATTTCGCAAATCCTCCTTTATCTTATATTTTTCGTCTCGCACCGAAAATTTCTCCCTCACCTCCTAAAATAGCGCTTGACGTCCACGACTATTTGTTCGAGAATGTTCGCTCAATTTTCGGTTGTCAACGAAAATATTGACGGGTAGTTTAGGAAGGAGAGAGCTAATGCCGGTTACCGCTAAACAACGACGAGTTTATGATTTTATTCGGCGCTATATGGAATCGAACCAGGAGCCACCCACAATGGCGGAAATTGGCCGTCAGTTTCAGATGAGTTCATCGGCGAGTGTGCACGGAATCCTCCTGGCTCTCGAAAAGGAAGGACTAATTAGGCGAATTCCGAATGTGAGCCGGGGAATCGAAGTCGTTGAGCAATCAGTCAATCGTGAGGACAACGAAATTCCTCTGCTCGGCATTGTAGCTGCGGGGCACCCAATCGAAGCGGTTCTCAGCCACGACTCTGTTGCCATTCCGAAAGATATGCAAGGTCGTGGGCGAACCTTTGCCCTTCGTGTACGCGGCGACTCGATGATTGAGGAGAATATCCAGGATGGCGACATCATTATTGTCGCTTCGCAAAAAACCGCCGAGAACGGCCAGGTGGTAGTTGCGCTAATCGATGGTAATTACGCCACAGTTAAGAAATTCTATCGCGAACCAGATTTCATTCGTCTTGAACCAGCTAATCCGCAATTCAAACCAATTTTTGTCAAGACACCGGAACGAATTCAAATTCAAGGTGTCGTGCGTGGACTGATTCGAAAATACGACCTCACAGCAATTGCTTAGAACTACGAATGAGCAATGATTGAATCAGGAAAAAGTGAGCTTGAGTTTCTTGGTTTTGCTTTATGCGATTGCACAGTCAAAGTGAATCAGGAGGCAGCGAAATATTTAAGAGTAGTCCATCGCACAGCTCTTGAGCTGGCAGTGCAGAATCAGTTTGGAGCGGACGTCGGTGGTTACTGGTTGCTGGCAAATCAAATAGAGCAATTACGAAAACTACCTCTATATTACTCCCATGAAGAATCAGTCCTCGTTCGCGCTGCAATCGAAGCCTACCTGCAAGCACAAATGGAAAATACTTAAGAACTCGTAATCAACTCCGGCCTCTCTTTTCTTCTCCTCTGCGTCACGATAAATCCGATGCCAAATATGATCATCAAGCCCCCGGCAACTATTCTCCAGTTCAGTTCCTCATGAAGGACAATCACACCCACGATCACCGCCACCACCGGAGTAACCAGCGCAATCATCATCGACTTAGTCACATCCATGTTGTGTACCAACCAGTAGTAAAGCAAAAACGCGATCACCGAACCGACGATTGCAAGGTAAAGCATGGCGAGCACCGCCATTGCAGTCCAGTGGAATTTAAAGGGATTGCCTTCCAGCGGAATTCCAATCAACAGTAACGGAATCAAACCAAAGAACATTTGCCCCGCGGCTAGAATCGCCGGATCCAACTTCTTGCCACGACTTTTCACCAACACATTCGAATACGCTACCACTGCTGAGCCGACGACCACCGCAATAGAACCGGCGAACGCTCTTCCACCAGACACAGCTAATTGATTCGAAAACACGACCGTCACGCCGATGATTCCCAAAGCTACGCCGAAAAGTTTCGCCCACGTCATCCGTTCGCCCGGCAAGTAGAAATGCGCGATGACTAGACCAAAAGCAGGGATAGTGGCTTGAAGCACTGCAGCCAGACCGGACGAGATATGTTGTTCACCCCAGAAAATCGTGCCGTAGTTAACAGTAAAAGAAAGAAAGCCAGTCCAGGCCAGAAGTTTCAAGTCAGATCTGGAGCGAGGCCAGGTCAACCTTCTAACGCGAATAATGACCAGAAGAATTGCGCAAGCTATTACGAAGCGAATTCCAGCGAAAGTAAACGGCGGTAGATCTTCAAGGCCTACCTTAATGAAGAGCCAGGTAGATCCCCAAATGCAACAGAGTATTAACCAGACCAGTCGCGCTTTCATTGTCGAATAAAACAATGCTTAGGTTGACTCAAACTTAACGGCGGCAAATCGAGACTAACGCGTCTCCACTTGCCGCCGGAGAGTTTTCGCAACCCCAGAAGGAAAAACTAACTATGGTTGTGGATTCTCGAGCTTAATGATCGCAAAAGCTGCGCCTTGTGGATCGGTCAAAATCGCAAACCGGCCAACACTTGGAATATCATCGGCAGGCTTCATGACCTGGGCGCCGAGTTCGGTCGCTTTTTGGACTTTTGCGTCACAATCATCTACCGCAAAATAGACCAGCCAATTCGACGGAATTGGTCCCATTTGAGGAGTAATCTGCAACATTCCGCCGGCCCCACGCTCCCCGTTTTGGAACATGGTGTATTCCAAATCTCCAAAGTTTTGCGTATCAGCACCCCAGCCAAAAACAGTTGTGTAAAATTCCTTGTCCTTGGCGGTATCAGTAGTCATCAACTCATTCCAGCAAAGTGAACTGGGGACGTTGTAGATTCCAGCTCCTTTGTGTTCTCCAGCCTGCCAAAGCGCAAAGACCGCTCCAGTTGGATCCTGAATAACCGACATCCGGCCCACCGTCATCACGTCAAAAGGTTCCTTCAGAACGGTCGCACCGGCGGCCTTGGCTTTTTCCGTTGATTCATCAGCACTAGTAACGGACACATAACTGAGCCAATTTGGTGGTACACCCTGAGAAACTTGTTCAGCCATCAATTTGTAGAGCGCACCAACGTCTTTGCCATTCAGTTGGAGCATGGTATAGACCATATCAGGCCCCATCGGATGATCAACATAGGTCCATCCGAACAATTGTGTATAGAAAGTCTTAGCTGCTTCGCTGTCTGATGTTGCAAGTTCAACCCAACAGAACGTCCCTGGTTTGTAGTCTGGAGTTTCCTGCATTCTTGCTTCACTCATAGAGCCAAATCTCCTTCGTTGCTGATTCTTCAAGTGTCAATGCGATATCGAATCCTGACGACGTCAGGTGGGGAGCCGTATTAAGAAACTTTTCCATTCGCGCCTACCAGAGGCGGCGACCTACTTACACAAATTTTTCTGGAAAGTGATTGTAAATCTACCACCTTGACTGACTTTAACCAAACGCAAATGGAGAAGTCCGCTCCTGGATAAAACTGTTACGATTTTTTACCGCGACGAGGTTTCAGACAAGTGACAAACGCCAAGAAAGCCATGAGGTTTTTTGCGGAGTGTACCGGCCAAAAAACGAAATGCGCTACCTCCAGCAAGCTGAAAGCAGCGCAATCCGTTTTTCCTATAAATCGCCGAAGCTTTCTATAGGACGGTAACAAGAGCATGTACACGTTCTTGTCACCTAATTTGTATCCCGGTTACCAACTGGCGGTCAGTTCGATATCCGGTCAGCACTCGAATTATTTTCACAATTCTCGCACTCTTGCGAATGCGGTGCCTTTAGGTTTTTGTTGTGGTGGCTTTTCCTCCACCGCCGGTTACGATCCGGCAACGAGGCTCAACTTGCGTCGAGCTGCGTTGCGCCCTTTGGCGGGTCCTTGCCTCAGGGTTCCACTCGTTTTTATCCGAGTGGCTCGAGAAAGTCTCGCAACCTTCTCTAGCTAAGCCTTTCGGCTTCGTCTCAGGGTGTTATGGAATCAACAGCCGCCTGTCTTTCCCCTCGCTCGGGCGTCACCGCCTCGATTGCCGATCCCTTCGTCGGTCTCAAACGCCGTAACGTTCGTGACAGGATGCTTATACGCTTCTATCTGTTTTGGATCAATTTTTTGCGTGTTTTATTTTTCGAGAATTAACAAAACTTTTATTGACAAACAAAATCCCCAACAAATCAGCGGATTACTCTCCATTCTTCTGAGGCTTACTCGAAAGACTATTAATTGACAGGATAAACAGAATTGACAAGATGGAACGTAAGACTGAGGAAAGTACTTTATAAATCTTGAGAATTCTCTAATCCTGTCAAACTAATAATCAGGCTCAAGAGACCATTACTGGTCAGGGGTAATCTCGATACTCGCAGTAATTTTTTTTGCGACGTCAAACATTTCTTCCGGACTCTTGTATTTTGTTCGTGGCCAGAAAAATCCTTTTAGTCCGTCTCCCTTTTTCCTTGGCACAACATGCACGTGCAAGTGAGGAACACTTTGACTAACTCGATTGTTCATGGCCACGAACGTTCCTTCCGCATTCATAGCATTCAAAACCGCTGCAGAAATCATTTTTACTTTCTTAAACAATGGCCCAACAATTTTAGCGGGAAGATCGTGCAGCGTTTCGTAGTGCGTTTTCGGAATCACGAGGCAATGACCATGAAACAAAGGACGGTGATCCAGAAAGACGAGGTAATCGTCGTCCGAGTACACGATCGCTGTTTCTGTTTTGCCGGAAACAATACTGCAAAACAGACAGTTGTCTTCAGCCATTACCATTAGTTTCCCTTCGTGTTGTGACCGTCAGTTTGCCGCGCCAAGTATTTCGTCGAACCCTGGCCTTATGAAGTCCCTGGCAGTCGGAAACTTCTTTTCAGTTCTGGTTCGTAAGCGCTCAAGCTGCAAAATCAAAGGCACTATGGATTCCGCGCGCTCAGGTAGTGAAAGCTGCACCAGTCGCCAGGCAGCTATGGAGCGATCGATCCCGAGCAATGCCACCTTTGCAGAGCCGTCCGAATCTCTCGGAAATTCATCTTCCTGACCCAGGTCGAAATCGGAATTTTCTTCGAACCTGCTCGAGAGCGCTCGCATTGTCTTCACTGCGATTTGGTATTGGTACCAGTGAATTATTTCGCGCGCATCAACCAATCGTTCCGCATCTTCGATCTCTGGAGCAGATGGCGCAAGGTCACTGACTTCAACGGTTTGGTCAAATTCTCTAAACCAGTCACTTGCTGCATTTGCGTACTTTTTCCCCGCTTTTGCAAGTGCGTGATTGTCGACATGTCGCCGCTTGTTTCGAAGATGGGTATCGACCTCCTCAGGGATGTCATTCAAGTCGACGCCTGCTTCCTCGGCCCACTCGGTGATCATTTCTCGAGTTTCTTGAAAGATTGAGCTTAACTTCCGCCAGAATGCTTCATTCTGAATATCGCGGCTCTCCGGTGAATCGTCTTCATCCGCTTGTTCGGTTGCGTAAAGCAAACAACGCGAGGAGAGCGGACATCGCTCACACCAGCGATCGCAATAGTTGTAGATTCCGGAAATCAGATCGGGATTCTGAGCTAACTCAGTGAGAATTCTTCTTCGCATGAGGTTGTCTCCTTAGAGTATGAGGTTTTGAGGTGGGCCATTGTAAGATACCGGCGCAATAAATGACAGCAAAGACAAGTAAAAACTTTTCGCAGGCAATGAAGATCTTGGAGGAGATAGGACTCCTCCTCGTTTCCGGTGTCGAGATACCTGATTTGTATCGTCTGATTGCAAAACGGAACCCCAAAGGGTCATGGTGGGGAGATGCCGCGGGACAAGAGATTTTTGCAGTCAGCGAAATGTTAGGTGAGCGCCCCGACGTTACTGTGACTAAACTAATCTCAGGCAAGGTTACTTTTGTTCATCGAAAACTTTGGCCAAAACTGGTAGCCGTTGGTAAAGCCCGTGAAGACTGGCAAATGAAGAACCTCACCCAAGCAGCCAAGTTCATGCTGCGCCAAGTAGATAAAGATGGGACACTGGTAACAAACAAACTTGGTCCCGAATTCGGTCCTAAGCCTGGAGAAACGGCAAAGGAGTTGGAACTCAAGTTATTGATTCATTCAGATCAGTTTCACAGTGAAAGTGGCCACCATTTGAAATTGATTGAAACCTGGGACCACTGGGCCAAGCGGGTAAGGCTCAGAAGCAATGATATTGAGTCGTCGAGGGCCAGAAATTTCTTTGAAAAGCGGATCGAAGAGATCAATTACAAGTATTCAGGATGCGGTAAGCTTCCGTGGCAGCCTTAAACGATGAAGTCAAAAATCTTTGCGCGTCTTCTATCTATAGCATTTCTATCGCTAGCGTTCGCGCTATCAGTAGAAGCTCAGCAGACGCAGCGAGACGTCGCTTCCCTCAATTACGGTTTTGTCAGCCCAAACACACGTGAAGATTTGAAGCTTGATGAAGCAATCCGCGGCATGTATTCAGCTGAAGAGACAAACTTGCTGAAACACGTGCGCAACCTGGGATGTGTGGTTAAGCGTAAAATTGGCACCAGGCGGGCTCTTGGTTCCTGGAGTGATGGCGCAGAACATTCGATCATGTTGCGAGTTAAGACAAACGAATTAACTATTCGTTATTTGATGTCACGTCTCGGTAAGGATGCTAATCAAAAGGCCGTCATCTACTTCCATCCTGACGCTCGCGGTTCTGCAAAAATCTATTCAATCGTCCTGCCGCGACGATCTCCTGATTTTGCTTCGATCGCAGCGAGTCTAGACAAATCCGGCATTGCGTTCCGGACACTGATACCAACTAAGCAAAATACGACTGTCTATGTTGTAGATACTGAAAATAACCTCGCGCCAAAAGTCAGAACAGCGGCAAAACGTCTGAGCGGACGTGTCACTTCTCAAACTGGCAACGCAAGTTTCATAGGGGATGACGCCGATCGGGCAAAGGGTCAGGTTATCTTTACAAAAGAGATTACCGACTATGAGTCGAAACATCCTGGTCTACCACCACCTTGTGTAACAAACTGAAGTATGAAATCAAATACACCCTGCCTTTCAGCCACTCCGAATGAAGCGCTAAAACTTCTGCCTGGGCCAGAGGGCCAAAGGTTTGCTACTGTCTTCGAGCATGGATCTCTGTCGATTGAGATTTATGCTCCGCGTGGCTCGGATCTGCAAAAGCCTCACACACGTGATGAGGTTTACGTCGTGATCTCGGGCAGCGGTGACTTCATATGTGGAAATACAAAGACAGGTTTTGATACCGGTGACATTCTATTTGCAGCAGCGGGTATAGAACATCGGTTCGAAAACTTTTCAGATGACTTTAGTGTTTGGGTAATGTTCTACGGTCCGGAAGGCGGTGAAGAAAATGGATAGTATGCCCGCATATAATTCAATCGTTCCGGTGTTTTCCGTTGCCGATGTAGGAGCAACGATGAATTGGTATCAATCCAAACTCGGTTTCTGGTCTGATCCATTCCCCGCGAACGAGCCATATCTGTTTGCAATCTTGTTTCGAGACGACATTGAGATCATGTTGCAGAGGGTCGAGAACTACCAAAAACCTGACATTTACCATCTTCGTTCGGTTGGAGTGTGGGACGCTGTCATTAGATCGTCTGAAGTGAAACTATTGTATGAGGCGATCAAGGACGAAGTGACGATAGTAAAACCTTTGCGGCAACAACCTTATGGAGCATGGGAATTTGAAGTAAAAGATCCAAATGGCTATGTGCTCGTCTTCAGTGAAATTGGGGAGTAACAACTTTCGGAAGTACAAATGTAGCAGTGTTAATTCGAAATGCGTGATCACAGGCCGCAAAGCCTCTTGCTTCACCTTACTGGCTGAACCGCCTTCATAAAACCTTTTGTTGCCAACGTATTCAATACTTCACCTTTCCTCACCCAACCCCGCCGAGCCATCGCAACGCCATACTGAACATTGTTCAGAGCTCCAACCGAATGAGCATCAACTGAAATCACAAACTTAATCTTGCGTTTTCGTGCTTCACGAACCCAACGGGGTTCCAAATCCAGACGATAAGGATCGCCATTGATCTCGATAGCTGCCTTTGATTCAGCAATTACATCAAGCACGCGCTCGACGTCACACTCAAAAGCCGGACGTCTTTCGAGTAATCTGCCCAAAGCGTGGCCCCAGATCTTGAAGACCGGTTCACGCATCGCCGCTATGATTCGCTCAGTCATCCTTGCTTTATCCATTTTGTAACGAGCGTGAATACTGGCAACAATGACATCAAACCTCTCAAGAATCTGATCCGGATAATCTAGTTTTCCGTCAGCCAAAATGTCCGACTCGGTGCCACGCAGAATCTTGATCTTTACGCGCGATTGAACCTCATCGATCTCATCCCACTGCCGCCACAGCCGATCAACGTTGACGCCATTAGCGTAAAACGCAGTTGGTGAATGATCCGTGATCGTGATGTATTTCATTCCCATGCTTTCGGCGGCAAGTACCATCTGCTCGAGGCTGTGCTTGCCATCTGAATAGGTGGTATGACAGTGAACCATGCCCTTGATGTCCGCTAGCGTCAACAAGTCGTCATTCAACCTCCTCGCCAGGGCCGCCTCAACCTCACCTGCATCTTCTCGCAGTTCTGGCGGGACAAACTGCATTTTGAACCTTTTGTAAATTTCTTCCTCAGTTCGTGGCGAACGCGTCGTTCCTTTGTCGTTTACGGCGAGACTGATCTTTCTGGTATTCGCAAACTTAACGAGCTTTTCAACATGAGCCTCAGATCCAGTCTTGGCAAATAACATCATTGCGTAATCATCCGGCTTCACCACTGTGACTTTAACGGCGACTCCATCCGCCAATTCCGCATCACACGAGTCGCCGTTGAGCTGGCTCGAGATGATCATTGGGAACTTCAGAAACTGTTTTAATACTGCGGCCGGGTTCTTACTACTGCCAACAATTTCGATGTGCCCAATTGTTTCTTTCCAGCGACGCAGTGAACCGGCTACGCTGACATCAACCACGTTATCCACGCTCCGCAAGTAATCCACAACGCGATTCGCAGTGGCCCATGCGTGATGCAAATGCAACCTGCGCTTAGGTTTCTTTTTCTCGGCGGCTAAAGTCTCCAGCAAGCGTTGCTCGGTCTTAGCGCCGAACCCTTTCAGCTCCCTAACCTTGCCCGACTCGGCTGCGCTTTTGAGTTCGGCAATAGATCTAATTCCTAGTTCCTTTTGGAGCTGCGCCACCTTCGTGATGCTCAACCCCGGAACAGTTGAAAGTTCTGCCGTTCCTTCCGGGAATTCATTCTTCAACTCTGAAAGCACCGATGATTCACCAGTCAGGTACAGCTGTTTGATTTGGGAAGCCAGGGCGTCGCCAATTTTAGGGAGCGATGTTAATCGATCTTGCGAGATCAACTGGTCGAGATTGGATACAGCTTGCAGCGCGCGTGCGCCCGCATTGTATGCCTTGGCTTTGAATCGATATTTTCCACCCTTCAAATCCATTAGTGCCGCAATCTCCTGCAGCACCGCAGCAATCGCAAACTTGTCCATTAGTGGTTTCTGTTGTTTCGACATCTAAAGTAAGTTTCGCTTTTGAATCGCGGATTTGCAAAACCTGACCGTGTCTATTTGCCCAAGGCACTAATAAAGCGCGACTATAGGCGCCATGGCAATCAGTTCAATTAATCCGGCAACAGGTGAGACTCTAAGATCATTCGAGCCGCTAAACAGAGATCAGCTCGATCAAAAACTTCAACTTGCAGTTGAGACTTTCGCGACTTTCCGTCGCCTCGACTTTGTTCGTCGCTCGCAACTGATGATGCGAGCGAGCGATATTCTTGAGACTGAAAAACGCGAGCTCGGCAAGTTAATGACTCTCGAGATGGGCAAACCGATTAAGGCTGCGATCGCCGAGGCCGAAAAATGTGCGTGGGTATGTCGTTACTATGCTGAGAACGCTGCCCGGCATCTCGCCGATCAAATCGTGGAGACGAATGCAAAGAAGAGCTACGTCCGTTTTCAGCCAATTGGTCCTGTGCTTGCAATCATGCCGTGGAACTTCCCTTTCTGGCAGGTGTTTCGTTTTGCGGCACCCGCCTTAATGGCTGGAAATGTTGGCTTGTTGAAGCATGCTTCAAATGTCCCACAATGCGCGCTCGCTATCGAAGCCGTCTTCAAACGAGCAGGGTTCCCCGAAGGGGCATTCTCAACACTTCTGATCGGATCAGATGCGGTTGAAGCAGTCCTCAACGATCGGCGAGTAGTGGCGGCGACGTTGACGGGAAGTGAGCCTGCCGGCAGGAGCGTGGCCCAAACGGCCGGAAAATTGATCAAGAAAACTGTCCTTGAACTTGGAGGAAGTGATCCGTTTATAGTCATGGAATCAGCAGATCTCAAGGGGGCAGTAGAAACTGCAGTAAAAGCGCGAACGATCAACAACGGTCAATCATGCATTGCTGCGAAGCGATTCATAGTTGCCGACAGCATCTATGATGAATTCACTGAGAAGTTTGTGCTGGGCATGAAAGCCTTGAAGATCGGCGATCCGCGGGATGAAGCAACAGATATTGGACCTTTAGCGACACCGCAGATCGTGAACGATCTCGCAGACCAGGTTCAACGTGCACTTGCTGCAGGAGCACGACTTCTGACTGGCGGTCGCAAGATCGATGGCCCAGGAAATTATTACGAACCCACAGTACTCGACAATCTTGACCCAGCGACGCCTGTATCCTGCGAGGAAATATTTGGTCCTGTTGCTACACTCTTCCGCGTTAAGAACATTGATGAAGCCATTACAATCGCAAACGCCACTGATTTTGGATTAGGCGCAGCGGCTTGGACCAGGGAGCAAAACGAACAAACCAGGTTCATCGAAGATTTAGAAGCCGGATGTGTCTTTATTAACGGCATGGTCGCATCAGATCTGCTAAAGCAGGTGGTATCTAATTTCAGCGCGTGACGAATCCATAGCGAAAAATTGAAACTCCACACTGCTAAAGCAGGTGGTATCGGACTTTTTGTGATTAACCTCTCTGCAAAGGAACTTAATTGATGTTCAAAGT
>JBKPQV010000481.1:0-4523 GCA_046734235.1 Acidobacteriota bacterium | reverse complement strand
AGAGAAGCTAACTCAGCGGAGCAACTTTAGTTGCTCGTTCATCAAATCCCAAACCTGCCGCACATGATGTTCAGTGGTTCGAATGTTTCCTATCGACAAACGCAAGGTAAGTTTGTCGTTTAGTTTTGTATGCGAGAAGAGCGCGTTCCCGGTGGCATTCACGCCATGCATTATCGCTTCGTTCAGTACATCGAGGCGTTTTGCCCGAATCTCGTCCGTTTCACCTTCTCGTCCTGGACATGCTCGGAAACAAACTAAAGCGAGCGGTGTTGGCGCCATCAACTCCCAATCCACTGAGTCTTCCACCCACGACGTAAACAACTTGGCCAGCCGGCAATGCTCGCGAATTCGAGCTACTAATCCGTCGTGCCCAAAGTAGCGAATTACCATCCATAATTTCAGCGCTCGGAAGCGTCGGCCCAACTGAATTCCATAGTCTGATCCACTTCGAACTTTTTCCTGTTCCGGCGTTCGCAAGTATTCTGGGACCAAAGAAAACGCCCGCCGAAGCAAATCCATGTGTCGTGTATACAGAACCGAACAATCAAATGGCGTGAACAACCACTTGTGTGGATTGACAACTATTGAATCTGCTCGTTCGCAGCCATCGAGTATGTAACGAAACTCTGGCACCACTGCTGCGGATCCCGCATACGCAGCATCAACATGCAACCACATTGCGTGCTCTTCGCCGATCGGAATGATCTCTTTAACAGGATCAATACTAGATGTCGAGGTGGTACCCACAGTCGCGACAATGCAGAACGGAAGATAGCCGTCTTGCTTGTCCTCTCTTATTGCGGCGGCCAGAGCCTTGGCGTCCATTCGGAACTCGCTATCCGTCGGAATCTTTCGCATGCCTCGTTGGCCCAGGCCAAGCGTAATCACCCCTTTCTCAATGGATGAGTGTGCTTGCTCGGAAACATATACGCGCAACAAGGGTAGATCTTTTCGACCACTCATCCCTTCCTCACGAATCCGCTGCTCAACTCCTTCGCGCGCTGCTGCGATAGCATGCATGCTGGAAACAGATGCAGTGTCATAGATAATCCCCTGCATGCCGGGATCGAGACCCATCATTTGTCTCAACCAATCGAGCACTACTTCTTCAAGCTCGGTCGAAGCCGGTGA
Organism: Acidobacteriota bacterium; assembly: GCA_046734235.1. Classification (GTDB taxonomy): domain Bacteria; phylum Acidobacteriota; class Blastocatellia; order Pyrinomonadales; family Pyrinomonadaceae; genus PSRF01. The sequence goes on along the minus strand of JBKPQV010000481.1, from coordinate 3,392 downwards.
GGTCCGCCAAAGCATCGCCTTGTTATCGAAAGCTGCGGTGAGTAACTCACCGAGGATGCCTGGACCTGAAGTTGATGTGGCGAAGTAAGCAAAGAAAGACGGATGACACCAATGAGTTAGCGCTGGAACGATGAGACGATCGATATCGCTAATTATCTGCCCCATTGGCTCGCCCTTTTGTGGAGCCGAGGCTGGGAGCTGAGCTTTTAGATCACCGGGCTCAATTGGTGGCAGGACTGGAAGGTTGTCGATATGGTCAAAATAATCGGCAATCCAATCGATAAGTTCGTGGCCGTAGCGACGGAACTCTTCCTTGTCCATGTCGCCCAGATTGGGCGCAGTTGTTAATTCGGGTTGGCTCACGGCGTGACATCTTACATGGGCTCAGGAGGAAACTAGAAGGCGAAAGATTTCATCCGCCGATTACGCCAATTACGCAGATTTGAATCACCTTGTGGGAAACATCAAAAGTCTCCAGCCAAGAAATCTGCGTAATCGGCGTAATCGGTGGATAGTATTTCTCGAAGATCCCAGCATTTGTGGACAGATCACGCTAAATCGGTATAATGCGCGCACCCGCTTGTTACAGGTTTGTTCCGCTCCCCTTAGGGCGGTTTAAGTTATTTAGTCACTCGCTTTCAGACAGCAAGTAAAAAAGACAGTTCTATTAAGCAAAAAACAGGAGTCCGGAGAAGACTATGGCCGATTCGGCTTTGGACGGACGGGTTACCAATCAAGGCTTTATTCGTGGACTAGGTTTGCTCGACTCAACGATGATTGTGGCTGGTTCCATGATCGGGTCGGGCATTTTTATTGTCTCTGGTGGCATTTCTAAACAGGTCGGCTCTCCGGGATGGCTGCTCGTGGTTTGGATTGTGACCGGGTTGCTGACGCTAATGGGTGCCTTGTGTTATGGCGAGCTAGCGGCAATGATGCCCAAAGCTGGTGGCCAGTATGTTTACTTGCGTGAAGCCTTCTCACCGATGTGGGGTTTTCTCTACGGCTGGACCCTTTTCCTCGTAATTCAAACTGGAACAATTGCTGCTGTAGCGGTTGGCTTTGCGCGCTACCTGGGTGTGCTGGTTCCCTCGATTGGAGAGGACAAATACATCATCAGTCCAATCGCCATAACCAACAGTTACGCCGTTTCTCTTTCAACAGCGCAATTAATCGGCCTGCTGTTGATCGTCCTCCTCACCTTCATGAACACCCGCGGCTTGAAGCTCGGGAAGCTCGTTCAGAACACTTTTACCATTACAAAAATCGGTGCCCTTGCGGGTTTGATTCTGCTCGGATTGTTTGTGGGCTGGAAATCGGATGTAGTTAGCGCAAACTTCGGAAACCTCTGGGGTGTACGAGGCGCAATTGATGATCTTGGTGGCGGACTAACTGCCGCAGCCGGGTTCGGATTGTTTGTCGGCATTTGTGTGGCGCAAACAGGTTCGCTCTTCTCAGCGGACGCCTGGAACAACATCACGTTCACCGCTGGCGAAGTTAAGGAACCAAAACGAAACATTCCGCTCTCGCTTGCCTTTGGTACAGGCATTGTAATCGCGCTTTATCTCCTGGCGAATGTTGCTTACCTCGTAACCTTGCCCTTCGAAAAGATTCAGGGCGCCGATCGTGTTGCCACCGACACTATGAACGCGATCTTCTCAGGCAAAGGCGCGTTGATCATGGCGATCGGCATCATGATCTCGACCTTCGGTTGTAACAATGGATTAATTCTTGCCGGTGCGCGCGCATACTACGCAATGGCTCGTGATGGTCTGTTCTTCAAAGCAGTGGGTCGATTGAATGATAAGCATGTTCCGCTTTGGGGCTTGATCGTGCAGGGCATCTGGGCTGCCGTTCTAATCCTGCCCCGAACAATCAAACACGACGCGGCAGGCAACATCACCGGTTACGGAAACCTCTACGGCAATCTACTCGATTACGTTATTTCAGCAGCGTTGATCTTCTACATTCTGACCATCGCGGGTATCTTTCGTTTAAGACAGACACGACCAGATGCTGAACGACCATACAAAGCGTTTGGCTATCCAATCGTTCCAATCCTTTACATGATTGGCGCCAGCGTGATTTTGATCGTGCTTTTCGTTTACCAGACAGCTACCACGTGGCCGGGCTTGATAATCGTACTAACCGGGATCCCAGTTTATTTTCTCTGGAAGAAAATTGGCGTTCCGATGGACGCTCCTTCCGGCACACTTGCCGAAGAAGAAGTGTGATTACGTTCGTTTCAATGAAACCAGACATGCCCTAAGGCCTGTCCCAATCGGAGAACAAATTGAATGGCTAGCAACTTATTCGCGACAAAACCCTTGAGCATGTTGCTCGACGAGATGAAAGGTGAGAATCGTCTGCGACGTATTCTGGGTCCCACCCAGCTGACGGCCCTTGGCGTCGGCGCAATCATCGGCACTGGTATCTTTATTCTTACCGGTGTCGCTGCACACGATCGCACCGGCCCAGCATTGATGCTTTCATTTGTACTTGCCGGCCTCGCGTGCATATTCGCCGCATTGTGCTATGCGGAGTTTGCATCGATGGTGCCCGTTGCCGGCTCTGTATACACTTACGCATACGCAACACTCGGCGAGATGTTTGCCTGGATTATCGGATGGGACCTTGTGCTTGAGTATGCCGTCGGATCTGCAACGGTCGCTCACGGCTGGTCAGCACACTTCCAGGAGTTCATTCCGATCTTTCACGAAGGTCTATCTTTTATACCAGCCGCATTGCCGGAAGCGATTCGAACCGCACCATACAATTACTGTGTGAGTGTTGGCGGGAATTGTCCAACTACGGGGTTTGTTCCTACGGGATCCTACTTCGATCTGCCGGCAGTGCTAATCACTTTTATCTTGACGATAGTGCTTGTTAAGGGAATCAAAGAAAGCGCCTCTTTCAATGCCGTCATGGTAGCGATAAAACTAGTGATAGTGGTTATGGTGATTGGGATAGGCATCTTCTTCATTAATCCGGCAAATTGGCATCCATTTGCCCCCTACGGGTACACCGGACTAAGTTTCTTCGGTCACACGATCCTTGGAGAAACAGCGAAGGGCGGTGAGCCGCTGGGAATGTTTGCAGGAGCCGCAATCATCTTCTTCGCATACATTGGCTTTGATTCGGTGTCAGTGCACTCTGAAGAGGCCAAAAATCCCGCGAAAGATGTGCCCATTGGCATCATTGCTTCACTTATCATCTGCACAATTCTTTACATCCTGGTCTCCGCGGTTCTGACCGGAATGGTTCCCTATAAAGAGATCAACATCGACGCTCCTGTAGTCGATGCGTTCAAGCGTGCGGGTCTGGTCTGGATGCAATATCTCGTCGCGGCTGGAGCAATGACCGGAATCACTTCGGTTCTCCTGGTAATGATGCTC
>JBKPQV010000480.1:0-13320 GCA_046734235.1 Acidobacteriota bacterium | reverse complement strand
GAAGAATAGTAGGCACGGATCTTTGAGTCTCGCTATAACAAAGCGGTGCCGGGCCACCGCACTCCAAGGAGAGGTTCTTTAAGAGTTTCCGGTCGAGTCGAGTGAGGACTGGTTCAGATATAATTTCCGAAAGCAGGTCTGGTTTCAGATTGAGAGACAGGTGACACGTAACAATCTGAAATCAGCAATCAGAAATGGGAAGGGTGTTTGCCCCCGCTGGGATACCGGCCAAGGAGTCTGTCAGAGAGGGAAACACCCTTCCACACTTTAGTCGATCCTGTGTTTCAGGTTCGACCAAACCCGGCAAGAGTGCAAATTACCCAGACGAGTAAGAATCCTAGTGCCGCTACTACGGCGCTCAACATGTAGATTAATGAGGTTTCTATTAGTTCTGACTTCTTTTCTTCGATCATAGGGAGACCACCTGCTTCGATAGTATTGGCCCCTCCGGGCGACTTAACTTGAAAGAGCTTAGCTTCGACTTCTTTCAACCTGGGTATTACCGGTCTAGCTTCAATTCACCTTGGCAAGAGGGGCCGTTGCTCGCGTTCAGGGCTTGCATTACAATCACCTTGCCTTTGGCTTGCTGACACCAATCAACGTTCGAAAGCGATGCGCAGGATGTGTGCATCCTATCGATCTGGGTGCGGCAAGTCCTCAGAACGGACTCAAGAAATCCTCAAAGATGTTTCTCAAGGCCGGTTTTGGTGGGTCAACAGGACAATCACAGCTATGACTTTGGCAGATTTCGCTTGAAAACAGCGGAACGTATCCTGCTGCGTGAAGGTGAACCCGTCCCGCTCACCCCGAAAGTCTTCGACATTCTTATTACGCTTGTGGAAAACAGCGGTCAGGTCGTCGAAAAGGATGACCTGATGAAGAAGGTGTGGCCCACGACTTTTGTTGAAGAGGGAAATCTGACTCAAAACGTGTCACTTTTGCGAAAAGCGCTGGGTGAGAGTGCTGGTGGTGTTCAGTTCATTGAAACCGTCCCGAGGCGTGGCTATCGCTTTGTTGCGCAAATAAGCGAATCCTGGGAGGCAAGCCAAACGTCTATAGTTGAACCTTTACCCGCAGGCAACGGGAACGGAAGGCATTTGGAAGTCGCCACTGTCAGTGAACCTCAGAGTGAATCCACCAGAGCTCCAGGTTTGGTTTCGTCGAATTCCGCAAGTTCTGGTCTTACCTACCAGCGCCGAAATCGCCTCGGGCTGCTTATCACCGCTGCGGTTGTGGTTGTTGCTGTCGCCGCCTTTGCTTATTTGAACGGTCGCAGCAAAGCAGGCGTCCTTGGTCCCGAAGCAATTCAATCCATCGCAGTTTTGCCATTTATTGATGAAGCGGGAGACGCAGACGCCGAATACATCAACGACAAGATCGCCGAGAGCTTGATTAATAGCCTATCGAAGCTTCCGCAGTTGCGCGTGGTTCCGCGTAGTGTAGTTGCTGGTTACAAAGGCAAACAGATTGACCCAAGGCAAATAGGCAAAGAGTTGAATGTTAGAGCGGTTGTTACGGGTCGCATGCGACGCCATGGCGATATCATCAGTATTCAGGCGGACCTTATTGATCTCGACAATGTTGCACAGCTCTGGGGGCAACATTACGACCACAAATTGGCTGATGCGATCCTTGTACAGGAAGACATCTCACGCGACATCTTTGAAAACCTGCGTCTTAAGTTAAATGTAGAAGAGAAAAAACAGCTTGAGGCTTACGGGTTTTACCTGAAGGGCCGAAATGCCTGGAACAAACGAACCGCAGATGGACTTCAACAAGGCATTGACTTCTTTAACCAGGCAATCGCTATCAATCCTAATTACGCTGAGGCCTACGCGGGACTGGCTGACTGTTACAACATGCTCGTCGTTTATGGACGCCTTCAGCCCAAGGAGGGATTTCCAAAGGCAAAGGACGCTGCGATGAAGGCGCTCGAGATCGACGAGAACCAGGCTGAAGCACATTCGTCATTGGCCTTTATCAAGTTTCGCTGGGATTGGGATCGCGCGGAGACGGAGAGAGAGTTTCAAACGGCGATTAAGCAAAAGCCAGGATACGCACCAGCCCACCAGTGGTACAGTTCCTACCTCGTTGCAGTTGAGCGTTTTGACGAGGCGATAGCAGAAGCAAAACGAACTGAAGAACTTGAGCCATTATCGTTTGTGGCAAGTTCTCACCTGGGTTGGATTTACTATCTTTCCGGCAAGAACGATCTGGCTATCGAACAATGCAAGAAGATCCTCGACATGGATCCAAGTTCGTTCCCGGCGCGCCGTTACCTGGGACTTGCCTACGAAGCCAAGGGCATGTATGCAGAAGCCATCAACGAATTTCAGACGGGCGTGAAGCTTTCGGGAAGCCCGTTAATGCTAGCTTTGCTTGGCCACGCGTACGCGGCTTCCGGAAAGAAAGTCGATGCTCAACAGGTTTTGAAAGATCTCGAGCAGTTGCAGAATCAACGTTACGTCTCACCGTACACCGTTGCGGCAATCTATGCTGGACTTGGCGATCAGGATCAGGCATTTACCTGGTTGGACAAGGCAGTTGAAGAACGCGATATTTGGTTGATGAATCTCAAAGTCGACCCGGTGTTTGCGAAACTGCGATCGAATCGGAAGTTTACAGATCTCCTGGCACGCATCCGCCTTAAACCGTAGGGATAAACATCAGCCAAATTTTGCGTTCTCTGTGTCTCTGTGCCTCTGTGTCTCTGTGTTAAACCCGAGCCCTTTAGATCTGGGAGACTTCGATTTAACACTGAGACACAGAGAGCACAGAGACACAGAGAGGAGAATCAGCGGATCGGGATATCCAACCCAAGGAAAACCAAAGTGAAACTCTATCGAACAAGTGCCGGCGCTGTTGTTGAAAATGAAAGTAACGCTTATCTCTACCGCACCGATTGGGATCAGCTAATCAATCGGGACGATCTTTCTCAGCATCTCGAGGAAGCTGTTGACGCGGGTGATTTACCCGTCGCTGCGGAATCGTTCGCACAAAATGTACTGGCACCGATAGTGAGTCAGGAGGTTTGGGCAGCGGGGGTCACTTATTATCGGAGCCGGACAGCGCGTATGGCCGAGTCGCACGATGCTGGTGCGGATAACTTCTACGATCGAGTTTACACCGCCGAACGGCCCGAACTCTTTTTCAAATCCACTCCACATCGAGTTGCCGGTCCAGGGCAGCTTGTTCGCATTCGAAGAGATTCGCGTTGGAATGTGCCGGAGCCGGAGTTGGCGTTGCTGATCACCGCGAACGGAAAGATTGTGGGCTATACGATCGGGAACGATATGAGTTCACGCGATATCGAGGGTGAGAATCCTCTCTACCTGCCGCAGGCAAAGGTGTACGAGCGTAGTTGTGCGCTTGGACCCTGCATTTTGGTTTCGGATCAAACTCCGAAGGCTGAGACTGAAATCCGGCTCGACATTTTGCGTAACAGTGAGAAGGCATTCAGTGGTAGCACAACTCTCGCCCAACTGAAACGAACACCGGAATCATTGGTCGAGTTTCTTTATCGTGATAACTCGTTTCCCAACGGATGCTTCTTATTGACTGGGACAGGGATTGTACCAGCTGACGATTTCACCCTGTTGTCTCGTGATGAGATCAGGATCAGCATCGATTCGATAGGGACGCTGATTAATGTGGTGGAGTAGTGGGAGAGACCTATTTGACCTATAGGACCTATTAATCACTGAGTACTCAATTCCTGTATTCCACACCCAGGGTCTTCGTATCTTCTGTAGCAAAAATTTGAGCGCCGGGAATTCGATCGAGTGTGTTTAGCAAAAAGAAATTCTCATCTTGTAAAGCCACAAAAACAAGCGGTCGTTGGAATGGAATTCTGTTGGCCAGCAATTCGACCAGAATGTTCCCATGACGGTCGTTCCTGCCATTCTGCCAGGTGAACGCTGCTACCACTCCAAGAACGTAGATCGGCTCATCCATTTCGTCCGTAACTTTACGGGCGAGGTAAGCGGTGCTGAGACCATAGATGTGGGCCAACTGTGATTTCAATTGTTCGACCACGTCTTCATCGAGACCATGAGGCTCGAATCGATCGTCATGTGAAAAGGTTGTTGCCGCTACATATTGTCTTTGTGCCTTTTCCAAATACTGCTGAGCTCGTGTACGGAAAGTTTCTGCTAACTCACGATCACCATTGTCATAGTGGAAGGAATAGATGATCTGACACGCATCCATCGTTACAGACGGATCGTGTTGCATTGCCAATTCGAGCCGCTCAATTCCAGACCGATCATTTTGCTCCAGTAAGAGAGTTCCCAAAGAAAAATTCGCGCCCACGTGATTGGAATCTTGCGCAAGGATCTCATTTATTGTTGGCAGCGCGTCCTTCAATTCCTTGGTCTGTCCGATCAGTCGAACCTTCTCCCATAATTCTTCGATTGTTGGCTTATCTGTCTTTGCCTTTTCATCCAGCTGCGCGAGACGCTCGTTGGCCTTCTGACTTTCCTGGTGCGAGTCGCGCCAGCGTTTCACAATTCGTTCTCTCCATAAGCGATCTAGACTCGTCAGGAAGTCTTCAGGCAATTCCAGAATCATTGAATCCGCGGTTAGCTCTTTTCTTTCGTCTGCCTGGACCAGGCTATCTATCAGGGCAACGCTCTCGGCTGACTCCTTCTTGAAGCCCATTGCGTCGAGACGATCAGCCAAGGCCGGATGTGAATCGTCATATCCAGTTTGAACCTCGAGCTCCTGGTGAAACCAACTTTGCGCCTTAGCGTTGCTGATCGGGTGTGCGAGGCCTCCAAGCATCTGGACAAACGTGTCTCTGGGAGGTTGGCCCACAAATCGAGATTGGCGAAGAAATTGAGGCCAGAAAATTTCGTTTAAGGTTCGCTCCTTCGTCACGAGTCGTGCCAGCGCTCGAGCTGCAACCTGCTTTCCGGTGAGCTCAACCGAATAAACATCAGCTTCATATTCCTGGGCACGCCTCAGAACGAAGGAATAGGCGTCGAAATACGGCCCATACCAATTTAGAAATGGCTCGAATAGAAAGCTTGCATAACTTCTTTCCTGCTTTACCGTGTGAAGAATCTGTATCCAGCTTTGCCGCACGCGATAGATCCAGCCAGTGAATCGGGAATGTTTACCTGAGAGATGCCCAAACTCGTGCGCGAGCACCGAGCGAAACTCTTCGGGACTGAGAGCCTTAAGCATCGGCAATCCAACAACGAGGTAATTGCTGGTCCAACCAAACAGTCCCAGGCTCGGAATTTGCACAATGCCGCAATTTAGTTCATCAGAAACGTAGATATGGTGGACCTTTGGGCCGACTAGTTTGGTTTGAATTTCTGTAACTAAATCGAAGAGCGCTGGAGCTTGTTCTCGTTGTAATTCTTTTCCGTCAGGCTCCGGAATAGTTATCCACAGCGACCGTAAGATCAATCCAACTAAAACCAGCGGGATCCAAAGAATCTTTATGGTTATAAAGTTGAAATGGCCAGAAAACAGCACAGCGGCGACTATGCCGAGCAAGAGCAAAACAATTAATAAGAGGTATGCATACCCGAGCGCCGCCAAGAGGGCGACACGAAACCGATATGCGCTGCGATTTTTTGCTGAGTAGGTTTCTAAAGACTTAATGAGGTCTACGAGTTTCTCGTTTTGCATCTAAATAAGTTGGCTTTCAGCGCGAGGTGAAAAGATCTTGAAAACTATTTGGCAGTCATTTCCAGCAACTCTTTGAGGTAGCTTTGCCAAATTGCCGGGATTGAGTGTGTGCCGTGGCCTCGTGTTTGATCAGTTATTGGTAGCAGAATATAGCGACCTTGTTTTACGCGCTTAATTTCCTTTTCCAGGATGCCAAGCTCTGGTGGATTGATTAAGTCGTCGGCTGAGTTGATTGCAAACAAAGGGGCCTTGATTGATTCCAGTTTGGGCGATGGATTGTAGTCGCGTGAAGAGTCGAAGTAATAGAGCATGTTGTTCGCATCTGTTCTTTCGGCACCACCCTTAACGCGTTCGTCAATGAATTTGTCAGCGGCTTCCCGAGTCGGTGCTTGTTTGTGCCAGGGCAGGGCAGCGCTTCCCATTAACAGCACAATGTTTTGTGCAGCAGTCATACCTTGCACTGGTTGAGTTTTATATTCACCATTGTTCCAGGCAGGATCATTGCGGAGCGCCTCCATGATCATGTGACGCATAGCGCGATTGCGACCCGCAATTTCAACAGGGGCACTCGCTAGTGGCATTAGTGCATCCATAAAATCCGGATAGGTTTCACCCCAGACCCACGTGTGCATCCCGCCCATCGATGTTCCCATTACCAGGCGAAGGTGATTCACGCCAAGCTTTTCGGTGATGACCTTGTATTGCGCCAGCACCATGTCGTCGTAAGTGTAATGTGGAAATTTCGCATGTAGTCCGTCGCTCGGTTTGCTGGAACCGCCGTGGCCAATTGCGTCTGGAAGAATTATGAAATATTTGGTCGCGTCCAGTAGAGCGCCGGGGCCATAAAGCACGTTCGCAAATTGAGGAGACAAGAATTGAGCTCCGGTTCCTCCAGTGCCATGCATTATGAGAACTGCATTGCGAGTTACTCCAGTACTGTCTTTCATCGGCGAACCAATGGTGCGATAGTGAAGTTTTAGTTCGGGAAGAGTTTCCCCTGACTTAAACTTGAAGTCTTTGACTACGTAGTCACCTTCAACCGGGGCTGGATAGTTTGCCTGGCGCGTTGCTTGTGTTTGCGCTGATATGTGCGTCAGTGAAATGAAGACTAATAGCGGCAATGACAATTTGAGTCGATGCATTTGTCTGCTCCCCCATTTCTGATTTCAGATTTAAGATTTCAAATTTCAGATTGAAGTGTCCGATATGCTTCAGCTTGTCGGCGTGTCCGATATGAGCCTCGGTTGGATGATATTCATATTGGACCCGACAAGCTGAAGCATATCGGACACGCCTCAATCTGAAATCTGAAATCTTAAATCTGAAATAGAATTACTTACCTACTCCCCACCAGTCCCTGCACAGATTGAATCAATTTCTCGGAATCGTAACCAACGCCATCCTTGAAAACGATCTCGACCTTTTCAATATCACTTATCGTTGCCGCCGGGTTTCCTTTCACCACCATTAGATCAGCTTGTTTACCCGGAGCAATTGATCCAATGCGCGCATCTTCACCGAGAAACTTTGCCCCATTGAAACTGGCAATCTTGATAGCTTCAACCGGGGTGAAGCCTGCTTCGACGAGCAACTCTACTTCGCGCAAGTCGCCGAAGCCAGCCACAATTCCTCCATTTCCTGTTGGGTCGAGTCCAGCAATGAGTAAACCTCCTGCTTGCACAAACGCGCGTTCAAAATCCATCGCCTTTTTTAGTAACGCCACAAAATCCCCTTGAGACGAAACGCGTGCGCGGGCTTGCAGGTAACGAACACGCGCATCGGTATTCATCACATTAAGAACACGCGGATTCAATAAAGCACTGGCGGCGCCAATCCCACTCTGACTTAGCGGCGCACTACCTGCTTCAAACACTGGCAGTGTCGAGGTGATCGCAACATTCTTGGAAACAAGCGTCTTGATTGTGTCCTGCACCGCAGCGCTGTTTAGATCGAGTTGGCGCAAACTTGCGTTGACACCTTGGGGACACTGGTCGGGTTGTTTATTTGCGACGAATTCGGAATCCGCAAATAGACCATGTTCGAGATCATCGATGCCGATTTCGGCTGCCTCCTTGTAGCCAATTGAACAGAGGTGTCCGGTAACCTTGAGGCCTCGTTTATGTGCTTCTTCAACTGCGGCTCGCAACTCGTTGCGAGTAATATTCATATACGCTTTGAAGGAAGTTGCGCCCAGGTCAGCCCAATAGTTAACCATCCTCCGCGCATCGTTCGCATCGGTGAGCGTGTGCATTACCGGTGTGAACGAGCCTTTGCCTTCGAGGTAAGGTGCGGTGATGTGCATCTTTGGTCCAATCATGCGGCCCGAATCGATCAAATTTTTGATCTCGAGGTCTGTATAAGGAGCCACGCTGCCAGTGGTGCGAATCGTAGTGACCCCGTTGGCGAGGTAGAGGCGAGGGAAGCTGCTGCCCATGTTCGAATACATCGGAGGCGAGCCACCCATCGGAAAGAACATGTGATTGTGCATGCCAACCAGACCAGGCAGAACTGTGTAGCCTGTCAGATCCATAGTCTGAGCATTCGCAGGAGGCTTGGCAGTCGTAGCGGGTCCGACTGAGAGGATCTTGCCGTCGCTAATAACAATAGTTTGATCGTCTTTTGCGGGCGCGCCAGTACCATCGATCACACGAACGTGTATTAGCGCGATTATGGGTGCTTCAGTTCGAATGAATTGCTGCCGATCCGGAGCCTGAGCAAAAGAGGAAACAGATAGACAGAGAAGGAAGAGAAAGGGGAGTTGATTTTTCATTTTTTGTATCCGTTCCTGAAGGGTTGGCGAACAGGATAGCATCTTTTGTTTAGTTTCGAGTTTCAAGTTTCGAGTTTCGAGTCTCAAAACTTCCTTGGCGCAATGATTATTTGAAGGGTATATTCATTCCAAAATTCTTCAGGAGGATTTCTAGAACATGCGCGCTACATTAAGTCTCGCAATCTCTTTGCTTGCACTTGCTCTTGTGCCATCCGTGAATTTTTCTCAAGGCGGAGCCCAAAACGAGACGTCGCGGGGAGTGGCTGGCGGTGGAATTTCTGTCCCAGGATGGACCGGTGAAATTGACGCTAAAGAGAAGACGGCCGGCTTGACTCTTGAAAGCGCCAAGCTGGCAAAAGAAGGCGACGCGTTCCATGTGACGACCGGACCAGCTGTGACTTATTGGAACCCTGCCAACAAAGCCTCGGGTGATTACACTGTAAAGGCCACGTTCAAGGAACCAAAATACATGAGTCTTAACAATCACCCGCACCCTTACGGAGTGGTGATTGCAGGCAACGATCTTGGAACCGATAAACAGTCGTATCTGTATTGTGCGGCTTATGGAAACGGAAACTTTATTGTTCGAGGCTTTGGACCGGCGCCGTTTCAGATGAATGGTAGAGGTGCTCCCGATCCAGCGGTGAATAAAGCAGCGGGAGTTGGTGAACCGGTGACGCAGGAGATTGCATTGTCAGTAAAAGGCGACAAAGTTGAGTGCGCGATAAATAACAAGGTCGTTGCGAGTTACGATAAATCCGCGCTAGTCGCCCCTGGAAAACTCAAATCTACGGATGGTATTTACGGGATTCGGTTCGCGCACAACACCGAAGCGCTTGTTACCGGGCTCTCAATTACAAAACCTTAGAACCGAATTATATCCACCGATTACGCAGACATACAAAAAATGAATCGGTGTAATCTGCGGAATCGGCGGATTAATAATCAACATGACTCTCAGGCTCTACTTCCTCCGGCACGGACAAACTGAGCTTAGCCGTGAGGATACTTTCTGCGGCTCAGGATTAGATCCAGAGTTAACTGCCGAGGGTGCAGCCATGGCCGAATCATTCGCCAGCGCTTATGAGAAAACACCCTGGAAAGCGATCCTGACAAGTAGTTTGCGCCGGACAGTTTCGACCGCGCGTCCGCTTTGTGAAAAGTTAAGAATTGAGCCCGAAGCGCATGCGGAGTTGAATGAAATTGCTTACGGACGCTGGGAAGGATTGACCAAGCAAGTAGTAGAACAGGATTTTCACGACGATTACATTCGGTGGCAGGCAGATCCGGCGTGGCATGCTCCCACCGACGGTGAATTGGCGGTAACGATCGCTGCACGAGGCATGAAAGTAATCGAGGAGCTCAAAGGCCGCTGTAGCGATGGCAACGTATTAGTGGTCTCTCACAAGGCCACCATTCGAATTATTTTGTGTGCTTTGCTGGGAATCGACGTCGGCCGATTTCGTTATCGGTTTGTATGTCCAGTCGGTTCTATCAGCGTTATAGAATTTAGTTCAGAAGGCCCGTTGCTGCATGTATTGGGTGACCGGTCGCATTTAAGTGAAACTCTAAAGTCTTTGCCAGGAACTTGAGAATTGCTCAAAAGCAAAATCCCACCCACGGCAGTGGGTGGATGGTTCAAGTCCTTTCTAACGAGAACTACTGAAAAACGGAGTTTCGAATATCCCACACTGCCTGTGGGGGATTCGAAACCTCACCCACTCGAGCAACGCTGGTAGAAAGGACTTGAACCATCCACCCACTTCCGTTGGTGGGATTTTGCTTTTTGCAAAGACTGGAACTTAGTTCAAACTCATGCGTAAACTCTAAGAACTGAAATGAACAGTAGATTGTTCTCGTAAGCATGAGCGTCGACTTTGTCCTGGCAATTGGCATCCTTCTCGGTCTCATCTTTTTCCTTGTTCAAGAGGTGCGTCGTTCCCCTGGCCCGAGGGAGTGGGGCCGGTCACCTCGTTGGAATAAGCGTATCAGAATTACGCTCGCAGTCATTCCTCTAATCATTGCTGGCCTGGTGTTTTGGGGAACGTTTATCGAACCCAATCGCCTTGTCGTTCGACACGAATCATTGCAGATCAATAACTGGCCCCCAGGACTCAACGGTCTCAAGATCGCGGTCTTGTCGGACATCCATGCAGGCGGGTCGTTTATTGACGAGAAGAAACTTCGATTGATTGTTGAGCGAACAAATCAGCTGCAGCCTGATCTGATTGTGATAGCAGGGGACTACATGTCAGGTGAGGGCTGGATGAGTCACCGGGTTCTTCCCGAAGTCTTTGGCGCGACGCTAAAAGATTTTCGCGCTCCGCTCGGTGTTTATTCGGTTTTAGGCAATCACGATTGGTGGTGGGACGGGGCTCGTGTAAGAAGGAGTTTGGAAGCGAACGGCATTAAGGTATTGGACGATGAAGCTATCGAACTCAGTCAAAATGGCACTTCGTTTTGGTTGGTTGGCCTGGCAGATTTATGGACACGTCCGCAACGCATCGAGCAAACCATCGCGAAGCTGTCTCAGGACGCAACGATAATTGCCTTAACCCACAACCCGGATATCTTTCCTCGCCTACCACAACGGGTTTCGCTGCTTCTCGCCGGACATACTCACGGTGGACAAGTTCGGTTTCCGATCATTGGATCTGTCATTCAACCTTCTGACTACGGTCAGAAGTACGTCCGTGGACATGTTTTCGAAAATGGCCATCACCTGTTTGTTACGACGGGGATTGGGACAAGTATTTTGCCCGTAAGGTTAGGTGTTCCGCCTGAGATTGTTTTGTTGACCATAAAGACAACTTGAAACCTCTTCTCTGTGTCTCTGCGTACTCTGCGTCTCAGCGTTTGAAATTGTTCACGCCTTCTTAAGACCTTTTCAAACGCAGAGGCGCAGAGTACGCAGAGACGCGGAGAAGAACATCAGAATAGTTTTCTACTCACCGGCAAGTCGTCGCTTGAGTTCATCGGCGCGTGTGGTGTTGCCAGTGGTCTTATGAGCTTGAATTGTCCGTTGGATCAGCTCGCGACTATCAGGAGTTTCGGCCAGTGCGGCCTCAAATTCCTCAGCCACGTCTTCAAACATACTGTATGAGTAAAATGCATTAGCTCGACCAAGATGACGCACAAACAGATCCTGCTCTCGATCCCATTCGGCCAGTTCGGAAGCGAGTGCGGTTTCTTTGGCCTGCGAAATTAGTGAAAAGCGAAGCTGGCTGCCTTTTTGGTTTTTATCCTCAATCTCCAGGATCAATGGTCCAACGCCAATTTCCGATCGATAAGACAAAAGCGCGGAGCGCAGACTCTGAGAATCCAACTCTCCAGTTCCGCCGTTACTCACTTTCTCGTGCCAGATAACTTGTCCGCCTGTGTCTTTTACTATTAATGAGAGCGAACTCAACGCTTCACTCTTGACCCATCGAACCTTCAAAGTTGAAGGTCTGACGACGCTCTGACTGGAAGGAGAGTAAACAGGAGAAAGCGCTTCCAGATCAACGCCGTCTATCCTACCGAGCTCTTGCATCGCTTCTTCGCGGTTGCGCTCATATTCCGAACGAGGAGGATAATTCGGAGTTATTCGAAACGTTGAATTGGGATTGACGTCGTGATATTTACAGTATCCTGCATCAGCCTGGTTACAGAGTGTGATTCTCACCCAGCCAGTCGGATCACACGAAAGCTCTTCTCCATGATGCAGCGCCCGTCGGAGATCTTTCTTACGGTCGAGCTTTACCTTCTGTGAGCCAATTTTCAAAAAAACGCCATCGCGAATGTCGACTATGAATCCTGAGACTGGAGCGGTTTGCGCAGCGACTCGTTGATTTATTAACACGAGTGTTAGAAATAAATTGACGAAAGAAACAAACACCTTTTTCATTCTGATTCGTCCCTTTCGTGCTCGAAAACTATCTTTTCCACTGCCTCTGATTGCTGGTGAACTTGCTGAGAGGCTAAATGAATAAAACATTCTTGTCTACGATGCCCAATAGTTGTTTAATTCTCTGTCCGCACTCAATTCGAGGAGTAAAAATTATGCGCAAAGCCATTTTGCTCGGTGGAGTCTTTCTTCTGTTTGCCGTTCAGGCGTCGGCGCAAACCGTGGACGATATTGTGGCTCGTTACTTGAAGACTGTAGGTGGACTAGACAAGATTCACGCGGTCAAGACTTTGATCCGAACTGGAAAGTTTATCGGTGGCGGTGGATTTGAAGCGATCGTTTTGCAGGAAAACAAACGCGGCACTTCGGTTCGTGAGGAGTTTATCCTGCAAGGCATGACCGCAATTAACGCCTACGATGGAACCACCGGTTGGAAAATCGTACCGTGGCAAGGAAAGAAAGACCCCGAAACTCTCGGCGAAGAAGAGATGAAATCGATTATTGAAGATGCCGACTTTGATGGTCCATTAGTTGATTACAAAACCAAAGGTTACAAAATCGAAACTGCTGGTACCGATAAATTCGAGGGTACGGAGACGGTGAAGCTAAAGATCACCAAACCCAACGGAGATATCTACGTCTACTACCTCGACACCGATTACTACGTCCCGATCAAAGTAGATACAAAACGGATGGTGCGCGGCGCGGAGCGAGAATACGAAACTGTCTTAGGTGACTATAAAGAGGTGAACGGATGGTTTCTGCCTTATTCAATCGAAACTAATGTAAAAGGTAGTCAGGGCAGATCGAAAGTTGTGTACGAATCGATCAAAGCAAATGCGGAGATCGACGACAAACGATTCGCGATGCCAGGTGCCGCCGCGGGTTCAAAGAATTGAAATACCTCCTTGGAGTGCGGTGGCATGGCACCGCTTTGTTACAGCGAAAACTCGTAGATCACGATCTCTCGCAACACAAGACAGGTTCAATCGAAAGGGACGCTATAACAAAGCGGTGCCAGGCC
>JBKPQV010000479.1:0-4630 GCA_046734235.1 Acidobacteriota bacterium | reverse complement strand
CGCTGGGTCGTTATCGCTTAGCAGAAATACAATTGATGCGCGGCGACACTCAGGGTGCCAAAACCCAGATTGATGAAGCGCTCAAGAAGGATGCAAGCGATCGCCAGGCTCTCTTGCTGCGTGCTCGTATGAATGCTCAGGGTGGTAACCCCAGTGGATTGAAAGCTGCGGTAGAAGATTTGAAAGAAGTACTCAAGCAGGATCCAAACTCGCGCTCAGGTCTCTATTTCATGGCCCAGGCAAACTATTCTCTCGGTCTGGTCGATCAGGCAAGAGTGTTTGCGGCTGACTTAGAGAAGAACTATCCAGACTATTTGCCAGCAAAGATGATGAAGCTGCAAATCGCACTAGCTGGTGGCGATCCAAGAAGCTCCTTATCCCTTGCAAATGACCTTTTAGACCGTCTAGGTAAGACTGGTCCAGATCGGGACAACTCGCCGCAGCTGCTTGCGGAGATTAAACAAAAGACCTATCTCGCGCGGGGTGCTGCGCAAATGCAGTTGAATAATGTTGCCGCTGCTAAGCAGGATTTTGAGGCGGCGAGGGATGTCGCTCCGAATGATCCAGCCCCGCATAACAGCCTGGCGCTTGTTTCCTTGAACGAGAAAAAACCCGATGAAGCGGTGGCAAATTGGGAAAACGCACTGAAGATCGACCCAACAAATTATGCTGCCCTGAATGGAATGCTAATGCTTTTCGAGCAGCGACAAGAATTCGATAAAGCACACGCCAGAATCGACCAGACCCTTAGCTCAAACCCAAACAATGCGTCATTGCATTTTCTAAAAGCAAATATCTACGGTTATCAGCATAACTCCCAAGCCTCAGAAGCTGAACTGAGAAAGGCGATTGAATTAGATTCAAACTATATTGCTGCTTACCACGCGTTGGGAGCACTCTTCATTAATTCGAAGCAGGAAGATCGAGCAATTGCTGAGTTTCAAAAGGTCATATCAATCAGTCCGGATAGCCCCACTCCGTACACGATAATCGGAATGCTAGAGGATGCGCGCAAGAATTACGACGCGGCTGCTGAAAACTACAAGAAGGCGATTGAAAAAGATCCCAATACAATAATTGCAGCAAACAATCTTGCCTGGTTGTACGCAGTCACAGGCAAAGGAACTCTTGACGAAGCAATGAAGTTGGCCCAGGGTGTGGTCCAACGAAATCCCAATATTGCTGGTTTTGTCGACACGCTGGGATGGGTTTATTACAAGAAAAATCTTTACGGTGCCGCAGTCGAACAGTTGCAAAAGGCTGTAGCACTTGATGAGCAGGCAGCGAAGGCCAACAAGGTAAACCCGAGTGCTTCGTATCACTATCATTTAGGTATGGCACTGAAAGGCAATGGAGATAACGAGGCAGCCAAACGAGAATTAGAGGCATCCGTGAGGCTGGCAGAAAAGGCGCCATTCAGTGATCTGGATGAAGCAAAAAAGGCTTTAGGTTCTTTTTAGATAAGTAATGAACAAACCCGAAGCAAATTGATGGTGCCCCGGTCAATATGCAGATCGCAGGAAATATATCAAAAGGAGTGCTTGTATGAGCGTTGAATTTCGTCAACGTACGCCAGGTGAGTATCTACAGATTCTTCGGCGACGTAAGTGGTTAATCATCCTTCCCATAATCGCCGTGACTGCCGCAGTTTCGTGGGTGGTCTATCGCTTGCCAGACGTTTATGAATCGACCACGCTCATCGTTGTCAGACCTTCCACTCTTCCCAGCGTTGTCGGAAACAGCAACGAAGACAACATAACTCGTCAATTGAACGGTATTGCTCAAGTTGTTACGAGTCGAACGTCTCTTGAACCACTCGTTACCAAGTATGAGTTGTACAGACAGGAACGGTTACGCGGTGAGCCGATGGAGTCGGTCATTAACTTGCTGCGAGGTGACATCAATGTCACGGTCAACACCAGTCGCAACGACATCACTAATGGTTTTAATATCACTGTCAGAGGCCGCGAGCCGCGAACTACTCAGGCCTTAACTCAGGAACTGGCCGGCAAGTACATCAGTGAGCAAACTCGCAATCAGGTCAGCTCAGGAGTCTCCGCCAGGACCTTTTTTGATAATCAGGTGCGCCAGGCTAAAGAAGAACTAGATGCAGTTGATAAAAAAAGGCTGGATTTTATGACTGGCAACGCCAATAGTTTGCCATCTCAAGCCAATGTGCTGGTCAGCCAATTAGGTGGCCTGCGTGAACAGTCAAAGTCACTGATGACTGAGATTGGGCGTCTTCAGGATCGCCGATCCGCATCTAGTAATCAGCTTACCTTGCTCAAGATACAAACTCAGCAACAAAAAGAGGATGCCAGCGAGAGTCTTACTGATCCCAAAACTACCTTTGCATGGTCTCAACTTGCTTCCCGCAAAGCATCACTCGAAGGCGAACTGACCCGTCTAAAACTAGAGCTTCGAGAGAAACACCCCGATGTCATCTCCAAACAAAAAGAGCTTGAACAAGTCAATGAAGACATGGACAGCATGATCGCTGAGTGGAAGCAGAAGATTAAGGACAAGGAAGAAAAACTGGCGAAACGTCCGGATTTAGGTGCTGCAAGTGTTCAGGCTGAAATCAAACTGATCGACGGTGAAATCAAACGAGAACAAGGTCTTCTCAGCGAAAACGAAAAAGCGATTAGTGCACTCCTGGAACGGATCAACAACGTGCCAGGCGTTGAAGTTGAGCTTGGGGCTATTGAGCGTGACTATCAAACAAAGAAGGCCGCATATGACTCACTGCTCGGACAGCAACAAAAAATAAACCTGGGTGTTGAAGCAACCAGTCAACAACAAGGCGAAAGCATCGAAGTCATTGACCCTGCAAACCTTCCTGCAAGACCAGTGGCGCCAAAACGGTTAGTTTTATCAGCCATTGGTATCATGATTGGTTTAGGTTTGGGACTCGTCTTAACTGGAATCTTTGAAGTCCCACGTCTCCTCACGATTCAAACAAGCGAGGATGCACGTCATTACACTGGTTTACCAGTCCTCATTTCGGTGCCCGAGTTGCTGACACCACAAGAGGCCAAAGCAATCCCGAGGCGACGTAGATTGTTGCTGGCCGCCGGATTTGCCGTAACCATCATCAGTATTCCGGTGCTGGCGTTGGCATTGAAACTAACACACGTGTTCGAGCTCTTGAGCCAGGCGTCAGGTCGTTCATAGGTTCTTAAGGGACAGGGTTGTCCCAACTGGAGGTCCAAAAGAGTGTACGCAGAATTCTACGGATTAAAAGAACTCCCATTCGCGCTGACCCCCGATCCGCGCTTTATCTATTTCACTCCGTCGCACACCGAAGTGATGGCGAATTTGCACTACGGGATTGAGAGCGGAAAAGGGCTGGTGGTGGTGACTGGTGAAGTTGGTACCGGCAAAACGACGATTTTGCGTTGGATGATGCAGCGACTCGATCGTACGGTTCTTGTCGCTTACATCTTCAACCCGCGTCTTTCAGTAGCCGAGTTTTACCAGCACGTAGCCACGTTGCTTGACGTCCAAAAGTGGGAAACAAAGTCAGAACTTTTGCTTGAGTTGGGCAAGGCTCTGGAATCGCGTCACTCTCGTGGTTTGCGCACTGTACTCATCATTGACGAGGCCCAGGGTCTCTCACCGCACGTACTGGAAGAGATACGACTTCTGTCTAACTTCGAATCTGATACTGCGAAGCAGTTGCAAATCGTTCTGACTGGTCAGCCAGAACTTCGCGAAGTACTCAACAATCCTGACCTGCGCCAATTGAAGCAACGCGTGGCCTTGCGTTGTGTAATCAAGGCCTTGCCGAACATTGAGGAAACCGATCGCTACATCACTTCACGTTTGTTGGTTGCTGGTGCTGAACGAACAGACATCTTTTCCCCGGGCGCGGTCGATTACATATACCGTTGCTCAGAAGGGATTCCGCGCAACATAAACAATCTTTGCGATAACGCACTTTTGGCGGGATATGCAGCCGGTGAAACTAGTATCAATAAATCCATCATTGAAGACATTGCTGAAACGTTTGACATGTTGCCCAGATCAGATCGTGGCTTGCAGGTAGGTGAAGAACGAGAGGCACCAGCAAGAATCTTTTCTTCAGAGGGTCGTGCGGAATTGTGGACTGCGGGTAGTAAGGCAGCGGAGAAAGAAACTGAAAACGCTCCGCATCTGGCTGTTGAGCAATAGCAGGTTGAATTTAGAGCCTTGTACTTAAAACTTTGTACTTGGAAGTTCGGGTTTTCTATATAGCGCATCGAGCAGATGCAAAGTACAAAGTGCAAGCACAAAGTACAAACAAAAGTACAAAGCACCAAGTACAAAGTATAAAGCACGGCCTTCAGGCCTTTGAGGTGAATTAATGGGAAGAGTTTTTGATGCCCTAAGACGACAGAGCGCCACTCCTGAAAAGACTGGTGCTCCCAAAAGACAATCAAGTTCAGAACGTCGGAGTGAAAGCCCCAGTGTTCCTGGGTTGCCTTCCTCGAAACAGATCGAGGAACAACTGTTTAGTGGTTCGTCGATCATTTCTGTCTCGCCTGAGACGGCACGAAGTTCAGCGTCCTCTGCGCACACTGCGAATGTACCCGACGGGTCGGCACTCCCCGGCGGTATTGCATCGCGTGATGCTGGGGCAACTTTGGAC
>JBKPQV010000478.1:0-4571 GCA_046734235.1 Acidobacteriota bacterium | reverse complement strand
TGTGCGGAAGCCTAGCTCCGCCATGAGTTCGCGCACTTCCTGAGCGACAAACTTCATGAAGTTCACCGCGTGCTCGGGATCTCCCCTGAAGCGTTCTCGTAACTTCGGGTCCTGTGTCGCGATTCCAACCGGGCATGTATTCAAATGACAGGCACGCATCATGACGCAGCCCAGGGATACAAGCGGCGCTGTTGCAAATCCAAATTCCTGCGCTCCGAGTAAAGCTGCAATCACCACATCGCGACCCGTTTTTAGTTGCCCATCTGTTTCTAATGTGACCCGCGAACGCAAATCGTTAAGCACAAGTGTCTGGTGTGTTTCGGCCAGCCCCATTTCCCAGGGAGCGCCAGCGTGCTTAATGCTTGTCAGTGGGGATGCCCCAGTTCCTCCATCATAGCCGCTGATCAAGACGACATCTGCGCCGGCCTTAACGACGCCCGCAGCGATTGTTCCGACGCCGACTTCCGAAACTAGCTTCACGCTTATTCGAGCGCGATCGTTTGCATTCTTCAGGTCGTAGATCAGTTGGGCCAGATCTTCAATTGAATAGATGTCATGATGCGGCGGTGGTGAAATGAGCCCTACGCCCGGAGTTGAATGTCTTACCTTGGCAATCCATGGATAAACCTTGTGTCCTGGTAATTGACCTCCCTCGCCTGGCTTAGCACCCTGGGCGATCTTAATTTGCAATTCAGTAGCGTTAACAAGGTAATTACTCGTCACCCCAAATCGACCGGAAGCGACTTGTTTAATTGCGCTATTACGAGAATCTCCATTTGCATCGAGCACATAGCGTGCGGGGTCTTCCCCGCCCTCTCCCGTATTGCTCTTGGCGCCAATGCGATTCATCGCAATTGCCAGCGCCTCATGAGCTTCCGCGCTTATTGAGCCGTAGGACATCGCGCCGGTCTTGAATCGCTTCATGATCGATTCAATTGGCTCGACTTCATCAATCGAAATCGGATCTCTTTCTGATGCAAACATCAGGGCGCCACGCAGAGTTGAAAGCGTCTCTGACTGCTCATTGATTAATCTTGAGTATTCTTTGAAGATTTTGTAATCGCCTGTTCGGCAAGCATGCTGAAGCTTGTGAATCGTAATCGGATTGAACAAATGGTGCGCACCATTAGCTCGATACTGATACTCACCACCGACTTCGAGAGTGCGTTCGGTGATCACTGTTTGTTCGAATGCCGAAGCATGTCGGAGTCGAGTTTCTTCAGCAATCACATCCAGACCAACACCACCGATCCTTGAAGGTGTCCAGGTGAAGTACTTGTCTACTAGATCATTGTGGAGACCAATCGCTTCGAACACTTGAGCGCCACAGTAGCCCTGGGTGGTCGAGATCCCCATTTTGGAAATCACTTTGATGATTCCCTTGTTTAGAGCTTTGACGTAATTCTTCACCGACTGCTGTGTGTCAACCCCAGCTGCCAAACCGAGTTCCTGAATTGTTTCAAACGCGAGATAAGGATTTACCGCCGCTGCTCCATAACCTAGCAACAACGCAAAGTGGTGGACTTCCCTTGGCTCTCCACTTTCGACGATTAGTCCAACTTGTGTCCGTGTACCTGCTCGAATCAGATGATGATGAACACCCGCGACCGCCAGAAGAGCCGGGATAGGAGCCATCTCACGACCAAGATCTCGATCAGAAAGAATAATCACTTCGTAGCCCGAAGAGATGGCAGCACTAGCTTGATGACAGAGATCAAGAATCGCTTCCTCCAATCCACGACCTCCATCAGCAACTCGATACACCATTGAGAGCGTTAACGACTTGAATCCATTCTTCTCCCATGGCCCTTGCGATTCACCCAGGAAGCGTAGTCGTTCAAGTTGCGTATTCGTGATAATTGGTGAATCGAGCTCGATTTGTCGTGCGCAGTCGGGCGACGGTTCGAGAATGTTTGCTTCAGGTCCGATTGTTGTCTTCGACGACATGATCAGTTCTTCGCGAATGCCATCGACCGGTGGATTAGTTACCTGGGCAAACAGTTGTTTGAAATAGTTGTAAAGGAGTTGCGGTCGTGACGAAAGAACTGCGAGTGGTGTATCGGTCCCCATAGAACCAACTGCTTCGTTGCCATCAGTACCCATCGGGTGAAGCAGGAGTCTTAGATCTTCGTTTGTGTAGCCGAACGCACGCTGCCTTAGACGAACCGTTGCCGAATTTGTGGTATGCACAAACGGTGGCTCCGGCAAGTCGTCAATATTAACAGTGTTGTCCATCAACCATTGACGGTAAGGATGCGCCTTCGCAAGTTCTTCCTTTATTTCGTCATCGGTGACGATCCGTTGTAATTCCGTATCCACTAGAAACATCCGGCCCGGCGCGAGACGGCCCTTGATGATGACCTCGTCCGCCGGAATATCAAGCACACCAACTTCTGAAGCCATCACTACCAGATCGTCTTTGGTGACGTAATAACGCGACGGGCGAAGTCCATTCCGATCCAGGACAGCGCCAATTCGCGTGCCGTCCGTGAAAGATATTGCAGCAGGACCGTCCCATGGTTCTGTCAAACAGGAGTGATATTCGTAAAAGGCTTTCTTCTCATCGCTCATGAACTGATCGCCGGTCCATGGCTCGGGAATCATCATCATCACCGCGTGAGGTAAAGAACGTCCCGCTAGCACAAACATCTCGAGCGCGTTATCGAACATTGCTGAGTCGCTGCCTTCACTATCAATTACAGGAAGAACTTTTTGCAGATCAGCTTCAAAAAGTCGCGACTGAAATTTGCTTTCGCGCGCCCTCATCCAGTTGATGTTGCCGCGCAAAGTATTTATCTCGCCGTTGTGAGCGATGTACCGGTATGGATGAGCTCGTGCCCAGCTGGGAAAAGTGTTCGTACTAAATCGCGAGTGAACCAACGCAAGCGCGGAACTGAGCCGGCTGTCTTGTAAATCAGGGTAGAACTCGGGTAACTGACTCGCCGTCAGCATGCCTTTGTAGACGATGGTCTTCGACGACAAACTGGATACGTAGAACATGGAGCGCTGATGTATCGCTGAACTCTTAACAGCCCTCACCACGCGCCGCCGAATTACGTAGAGCTTTCGTTCAAACGCAGCATCATCAGTGAGCTCATTGCTGCGCCTTATAAAGATTTGTCGGATGAAAGGTTGAGAAAGACGGGCAGTACGTCCTATTGGTGAGTTGTTAGTAGGAACATCACGCCAGAAAAGAACCTCTAGTCCTTCCTCCGAAACTATCCGTTCAAACAATGATTCACATTCACAACGGTCGTCACTGTTGGTCGGGAGAAAAACGGAGCCCACTCCATAAGCGCCGCTATCCGGAAGCGGTATACCTAGTTCGAGAAAAAAGCTGTGAGGGACTTGCAGGAGCATTCCAGCTCCGTCGCCCGAGTTTGCTTCACTTCCCGTGGCACCGCGATGTTCAAGATTTAGTAAGACCTGGATTGCCTTATGGACCACATCAAAGGACCTTCGCCCCTTGATGTCCACAACAAAGCCAACACCACAAGCATCATGCTCGAAGCGTGGATCGTATAGCCCTTGTTTCTGAGGTGGATTTATCCGGGCTCACCTCACTTTCTTTTAGAATGTTATTCCGTAGTAGACAAACAATCCGTTGTTCTTACGTCCCTGGTTGCCGACGCTGTAACCTGCGTACAGCAAGCTCGTTTTGGAGACCGTGATCGCCAGGCCAGGAGTGACATAGCCGAAGCGGTTTTTACCGCTTAGCCAATCAGCTACGAAGCTCACTTTGCCGGGTAGCAGCGGTTGCTCATAACCAACTATCGCTCCGCCGCTGTTTCCGAAACCGCTCGCTCGTCCAACTAGCCCGTAAGCTCCACCTGTAAACCTTGGTCCATGTGAAGCCTTCACCTGCTTACTGACAACGGTGTAGATCATCCCGAACGTGTCCGTTCCAGTTCTATGACTTACTGGCAGGTAAAGAATTCCGCCGGTTGCGACTGTAATGCCGTTACCTTCACCCTGGTACAGCTGATACTTCACATTGGGTTGCAGCTCTACAGGTTGATCGGGTGCCAGTGCATCGACGAATGCTGCGTTCAAACCAACCTCAGTTCTCTTCCCCACCCCGACTACAGCACGCGGAACATAAGTTTGAAATCCGCCATTGTTGTGGTCTTCAAGGTGACTGATGAAGTCAAATTCCAGGTAAACCTTCTTTTTCGCCACAACGTCCGTTGATGGAATATTGAACAACGTGGATTGTGCTGCGACCTGGTTGACGAAAGAGAGACAGAGAACGACAACAAACACACTCAGGATTGATTTAACAAAGAGCATGACGTAAATTGTCTCCGTAATCGTTCCCCTGTGGGACGATCTCAGTGGCTCACCTGTCTCGCGCCCTCGAAAGCCAGGACAGGTGGGCCATTTTAGTTTTTTGAATTGCGGCGAATGCCGCCGGTAAGAGTTACGGAATGGAAGGGGCTGGCTCCGGTTTGGTCACGTCAATTTGTGGAGTTGGCTCGGAGACATGACCAACCTGCTCCGAAAGCATTCCCACTGGCATTGCATCTGGCGCGATCAAATACTCGGGATAAGCCGGAAGCCCGTGTTCGTAC
>JBKPQV010000477.1:0-11180 GCA_046734235.1 Acidobacteriota bacterium | reverse complement strand
GTTCTAACGCGAGCGCCTTAAATGCCCCCAATTTACTTCCTCTATCTCCTGCCTCTCATCTTCCTCGCCTACTTCTTAAAGGCAACCACTGGATTTGGATCGATGATAGTGATGCTTGCCGTGGGATCACTGATCATTGGTCCGGTGCCAGCTCTCTTGCTGACTGCACTACTCGACGTTGTTAGCGGTTTGGCATTATTGAAGCTTGACACAACCAAAGATAGGAAGAAATTGTGGGTGCCACTCTCATTGGCAATGTTGGTTGGAGTTGTTCTTGGCGCATTACTCTTACGACTGGTCGCATTACCTCGCCTGCAGTACGTGCTCGGTGCAACACTCCTTCTCGTTGGCATTTGGTTAATTTTTATTCGGAAACTTTCAAAAGGTGAACTGCCCGCTCAAAGCTTGCCTGCGGAATACAAGCCGAACGACATCCTGGTGTGTTTACTCTCAGGAACCAGCGGTGGACTTACAGGAATTAGTGGCCCGCCGTTGCTTTACTATTTTGGCAGCCGCTTTGGTAAAGAGGCATTACGAAGAATCCTCACTCGCGTTTTTCTGATCGAATCAATCACGCGGATTACGGCTTATTCGTTGCTTGGCGTGATGCGTTTGCAAATACTTCTATTTGGATTGGCGGCACTCCCCGTAATGTATCTGGGCTTGCGCCTTGGTAATCGCGCATTCCTCAAGATCCCTGAAGCATGGTTTGGACGTTTGACTGGACTAATTGCTATTACTTCAGCAGTAAGATTGCTTTTGACTTGAAGTGATTTGGACTTGGGTCCTGGTTTAGTGTTCTTAGACAGCCTGCTTCCTTCATTTGACCATTCATGGAGATGTAAATGAATAACGAGTTGGTAACTGCGAACTTTTTGAACCTTTCAACGCCATTGATAGCTGACGCATTGATCCGATTGAAAGTTTCACCGCGGCTTGTGCCATTTGGTATTAAGGCACTAGTTGCGGGAAGTCGTATCTCAGGGCGTGTGCTTCCAGCGAGACACTATGGCAGCGTAGATGTCTTCTTCGAAGCGTTTGAGAATGCAGCGCAGGGCGATGTACTGGTAATCGACAATGATGGCCGCCTTGAAGAAGGTTGCATTGGAGATTTGACGGCGCTCGAAGCAGTAACTGCAGGAGTTAGTGCGATTGTGGTCTGGGGCACGCATCGCGATACCCCTGAGCTAAAACAGATTGGACTGCCAATTTTCAGTTATGGTTCCTGCCCTTGCGGTCCTCAGCGCCTCGATAGTCGTGAGTCAAACGCACTGACATCCGCTAGGATTGGTGAATTTGAAGTATCGGTGAATGACTTTGTTTTTGGTGATGATGACGGATGTTTGTTTGTCAATAGCGAGATTATTGAAGAAGTGTTCAGTACAGCGAGAGCTATTTGGGAGATCGAGAGGCGGCAAGCGAAATCAATCGCCGCGGGGGAAACACTGCGCCAACAACTTACCTTCACCGAATATCTTAGAAAGCGCGACGCTGACCCATCGTATACCTTCCGCCAACATCTTCGCGGCAGGCAAGGAGCCATTGAGGAATAAAAAGATCTATTTTTTATCGGTCATTTGACATTTCTCATTTCTCATTTTTCAGACCCTCCGGGCGGCAAAGACTCTCCGTATCACTAAGAGCAAGCTGACTGAGACTCCTGAATCGATACAAGCGTTAGAAAAGTTAGAGGTAGGTGCCCACCAAAGCAGAATCTCAGATCGCAAATTTGAGATCTCACAGTCAATACATTTGAGACTCACAGTCAATACATTTGAGATCTCACAGTCAATGGATTGAAATCGAAACTGTGAGATTCCAAATTTGCGATCTGAGATTTGCTTTCCAGATATCTTAGTCGTGTTCCACATCACTGGGCGCTGGATGCCCGGAGGGTCTGAAAAAATAACAAATGATAAATGTCAAATGAGCAATGACCAATAAATCTTGTACCCCTTAACTCGCGTCTCGCTCCCAAGTGTAGTAGTATGCCTTTCAAGGAAGAGGGGAGTAGGTTGCCCACCCGATGTGGGTCCAATGGTAACGTCAACACGTTGTTCACCCCTTGAACAACCGGGCCATTGGGTAGAGCATAACTAAGAGCTCAAATACCAAGACCTTTTGCGGCGATTTTATTGTGCCCGCAAGAGGTTTTTCTTTTGCGGGGACCTCAGAGACCGGAAGCTCCCGTCGGTCTACGAAAGGAACCTGATCATGGCTGAGCTCTTTCCTGTAACTGAATACTGGTGGTTCTACGTCTCCTTCATCGCGTTTGTCATTCTCCTGCTCAGTATCGATCTAGGCGTATTTCATCGTAAGGCTCACGCCGTAAGTTTTCGTGAATCCGCGATCTGGAGTGCTGTCTGGATTACGCTGGCCCTACTCTTCAACTTCGCGCTTTACCAATACGCACTCTGGAAATTCCCGCAAGATCCACGATTGATGGCTCTGCCTGGCTTTGATCCAGATGCCGCAGCCTGGCGAACTGCGCTCGAGTTCCTGACAGGGTATGTCGTTGAGAAATCTCTCTCGGTGGATAACATTTTTGTGTTCGTGATGGTGTTTGGCTACTTCAATGTTCCCGCTAAATATCAACATCGAATTCTGTTCTACGGCATTCTCGGAGCACTTATTTTTCGCGGAATCTTTGTCACTCTTGGCGCAGCTCTAATGCGTTACCACTGGGTAGTGATGTTCTTTGGCGCCTTCCTTATTCTTACAGGCATCAAGATCTTTGTTGCTAAAGAAAAGCCGGTCGAGCCCGAGAAGAATCTGCTTATCCGACTTTTGAGACGGTTCATTCCGATTACTCACGAAGCAGATCAGGGCAAATTCTTCGTTCGTAAAAGTGGGGCCCTCTACGCAACACCGCTGCTCATCTGTTTAGTGTTCTTGGAAGCTACAGACGTTGTGTTTGCGGTTGATTCGGTACCAGCGATATTTGCGCTCACGAATGAGCCGCTCCTTGTTTTTACTTCCAACATTTTTGCGATACTCGGCCTCCGTTCTCTTTACTTTATGTTGGCGGGCGCGGTGGATAAATTCTATTTGTTGAAGTATGGCCTCGGAGTGGTCCTTGTATTTGTCGGTTTGAAGATGGTGTGGCTTGACGGATTGTTCGCTGGTAAGTTTCCGATTGGTATCTCGCTAGGCATTATTGCGCTAGTGATAACAGCTTCAATCTTAGGTTCTCTGATCTTTCCGAAAGACGAAGGTGATTCGCACCTTAAACCTGCGCTCTCAGTGAAGAACAAAGTTGCTGAACTAATACGCAGTGGCCCATCTAAGGATCAGAAGCTTCAATCGTTCCTGTTCAAAACTCTCGGTGTGTATTTACTCCTACTTGGATTGGCGTTGATCGCAGCTATTGCCCTTGCTTGCTAGTGTCGAGTTTAAAGTTTTGAGTTTCGGTCAGTTGGATGAAGTCAGTACCACGTCGCGGTAGCGGTGGGTCCTCACAGTTCTAGTACTTGGCTTAAGCGGGACCCCACGCCTACCGAGGCGTGGTACTGACTTCATCCAACCGACGCAAACTTGAAACTCAAAACTTGTATCGACTGACAAGCTGTCTCAACTTCAAGCGACAACCTCAACGAAATTTCTTTCTTCGCGCAAAATCAGGCGCCTAGTGTGCGCCATGGCAAAGTTTTCCATTGCGTCTTTATCGGTTCTTAACCGGGCTCTGTATGTCTCATAATCTGCCAAACTAGCGAAACCTATCAGGCCCCATGCGACATCGTTAGTTCCCTCGTGTGGAAGGAAGTAACCAATCACGTCTCCACCACAACGTGGAATAATCTTGCCCCAGTTCTCTGCGTAGGTTCTAAAGGTATCTCGCTGAAAGGGATCAATCTGGTAACGAATTATGCAAACAATTTTCATGGCGATCCTTGTCTTCCCGAACTTGAGTCGTACAAAGATACTGCATTGCTGTCACCGACACTTCGATATGCATCAAAGTATGGTTGTCGCCAGTCAGGTTAGAATTAGGGAATGAAGATCAACAACGATGACCCGGACAAAGCGATTTCGGGGATCGCAACAGCAATTAGTGAGCCTGCCAGGGTACGAATTCTCTACAGCTTGCTCGATGGACACGCCCGTACCAGCACCGAACTCTCAGCAGTAGCG
Source organism: Acidobacteriota bacterium (assembly GCA_046734235.1). Classification (GTDB taxonomy): domain Bacteria; phylum Acidobacteriota; class Blastocatellia; order Pyrinomonadales; family Pyrinomonadaceae; genus PSRF01. The sequence goes on along the minus strand of JBKPQV010000477.1, from coordinate 7,049 downwards.
GAAGTGAGCGCCTCGACCACAAGCAGCCACTTGAATCGTCTCAAGTCTGAACGGCTGGTGAAGGTTATGACGCAAGGTAAGCATCGCTATTACAGCCTGAGTAGTGTTGACGTTGCTACAGCCCTCGAGGCTTTGAGCCTGGTAGCCGGAAGCTCACGGTCGAAGTTTGTTCCTAGTACTCCAACCCACCTACTCGAAGCAAGAACTTGTTATGACCATCTTGCCGGTAAGCTGGGAGTCGGGCTTCATGATCGATTCAAGGAACTGGGTTGGCTTATCGATTGTTCTCCGAAGAGCTGTGAAGTAAGCCCTGATGGCGTAAAAGCATTCGAGAAACTGGGAATTGATTTGGCTGAGACGTCGGCAAGTAGAAGAAGATTTGCTTACGAGTGTCTCGACTGGAGTGAACGGCAACCGCATTTGGCCGGAGCCCTTGGGGCCGCGTTATTGAGAATCATCTTAAAGAAAAGATGGGTGACCCAGCATCTTGACAGCAGGGCATTAAGCATTACGGCTATTGGCAGTCGCGAACTGGAGAAAGGGTTCGGTCTCCGTTTTGCTACTAGCGTGGACTAGTGACTCTCTCGACGTCTATTTACCACCCGCGGTTAAAACATACTCGACGACATACCTCCGGAGCTTATCGCGTTCGCGTTTGAGATAGGCCTCATATTCCGATGCTATCCCTTCGTCAGGTCTAGCCAGGAGGATGTACGCCTCGAGCAAGCCTTCATCATTTAGCTTTTTCAACTTTGCTATCGACGGGTTAAGTTGTTTTACGGTCTTATCGCCAGCCGCAAGCAAGATGACACTTCGCAACGCATCAACCTCCTCCGCCAGGCTGTGACGGTATGCCTTCTCGCCCGGAAAAGTTTTGGCGAACTTCTCCTTATGCCAGCTTGTGCGAGTCGTACCGTAAGAAATCCATGCGAAAGAGCCATCGTCTTTGCCGCCAAGGAGAGCACCTACACCTAAATTGATCTTCGCATTACCTTTCTCGTCAAAAGTAACGTCGGTTGGAATGTCAATTTTTGGATGCGCGATGCTGGTGTTTGTTATTTGCGCCCACTGTTTTAGACCGGCGACAGCATAGCGGCTGTATGGTTCACATATGAAGGCTTCAACATAACGATCACGTGCCTGATCGTGTTTGCCTTCCTTCATAAAAGGAGTAGCTGAGTAGCGGTAGGCTGTCTCTCTATTCGGATTTATTGCGATTGCCTTTTGATACCAAACCTCTGCTTGCTTGTAGTCGCCGCGTTGCGCATAGACGTCACCAGAAAGGAGTGCTGCTTCGTAGAGTTGGGGATCAAGCTGTAATGCCTTCTGATAGCCTTTCAGCGCCTCTTCGAGTTTACCCTGAGAAAAAAGTGATTCCGCCTCACGCATTAATGCGTCCGCTTCGGAATTTTGCGAAAGCGCCATACCTTCCGAGCCATCTGGTGCAAGACTCTGAATTAACGCGTCGAGAACGGGCGCCTTAAAGCCAAGCTCTTTGGATTTGAGAAATGTATTCCGGGCGCGAACGCGTAAAGCCTTGCGCTGAGCTTCGTCTTTTATGGTGTTTGCTTGTGCGATTAACGCGAACCCAAGATAAAACTGTGTTTCAGCGTCGTTAGGTTCGGCGGCCGCTATTTTTTCCAGAAGCGGTAAAGCGTCGGTGTATTGCTGCTTTTTGATTAACTCAGCGGCTTTAGGTTTTAGTTCGCGGACATCCTCGCCACTCTGAGCGTATGCAACCGGCGACTGCCAGAAGGTTGTTAGATAAAAAACAAAAACCGCAAGTTGAAGCGCTTTGCTGAAGTTAGTTTGAGGCATTGTTCTCCTTATATAAGCGGGAAGCGTCTTATTATCAACCTTCGTTCATAACAAATCTTGACACCCAACAATTCCGCAAATATCATTCGCAGGCCTCAAATTCTTGTACAGGTCAGTCATCAAGCGGGTCAGCTCAAATTTTGATAACGACTCATCCCCCGAAAACGTCGAGTTGGCTTCTTTCCAGTTTTTCCATTTTCAAACCTCTTGTGTACACGTTCCTATCGGGTTCATTAATCTAACTTCAGGAGCAGCCTGCGATGAATAAGACGATCAGGATTCTAAGTGTGGGAACTTTGTTCTTAGTTGTTGGTCTCATCTGGTGTTTTACACCAAGCGCAAGTAGCACGAGCAAACAAAAAGAGAGTGCCAGAACCAAACAAGAACGTCCCGACGGTCCTTATCGCAGTCCGGGCGCCAATCACAAACTTAGCGTTAGCGACGAGAAAGCAGCTGAGTCTCTCAGAGCGCAAGGTGCGCGGCTGATCGCAGACTATGGCAGCTACAAGCTATTTGACGTCAAAGCGGACGTCGCTGCTAAAGTCGATGGCCATGCAGGAATACAAGTGGTAGACGAGAATAATCTCGTTTTGTTGAACTCCGGAACTATGGACACCACCACCGCTGAATCCCAGGATCTTCGATCGACAAAACAAAGCCTGAGCGGCAAACAGATGCACTTGATTCAGTTTGCTGGTCCAATCAAACCTGAGTGGTATCAAGAGCTTCTTGCGACGGGTGCTCGGGTTGTTACCTACATTCCCAACAACGCGTACCTGGTTTATGGTTCGTCTAAAAGCTTAACCGCTGTCAGAACATTAGCCACTCGCCAGTATGTTCAATGGGATAACCCGTATACGAGTTCCCATCGAATCGCTCCGACGATTAACGCCCAATCCAATTCAAAGAATCTAAAGCAACAACCAATCTCTACGCTGTCCGCAAAAGGCAATCGCCTATTTGCTATTCAATTGGTGAATGACAGAGATGAAAACGCAAAAACGTTAGCCTTAATCGATCAACTCAAACTCGAACCAATCGTTCGTCAGGCAAATGTGCTCGACTATGTCAACGTGGTAGTTGCATTACGTGCAGAGGAAGCCATGAGCCAGTTAGCCGAACGTGGGGACGTGGTTTCCATTGCTCCCTGGGAGAGGCCGCATAAGATGGACGAGCGTCAGGACTTGATCATAGCCAATGGCACGGCCCCAGCGCCTCAAGACTACCTCGCCTATCTGGTTTCTCATGGATACAGCACCGCCACTACGTCATTCGGCGTCAACGTCACCGACAGTGGCCTTGATAATGGCACAACCACACCAAACCACTTTGGATTGTATGCACTTGGGAATCCCACGTCGCCAGCCAACAGTCGTGTTGTATATGCGCGACTAGTGGGAACACCAACGGGCCCTGGCAGTACCCTTCAAGCTTGTGATGGTCATGGCATCTCAACACACACGTAATCGGCGGATATGTGCCAAGCGGAACAGTAGGCGGTGTTAATTTCGGAGCGGCACCTCACGCTGATGCATCCGGATTTCGTTACGGGCTTGGTGTATTTCCGTTCGTTAAGGTTGGCTCGTCGGTAATCTTCGATAACTCGGGGGCAGCTGGAGGTGATTTCACTGATCCCAACTACACAACTCTTGAGTCATCAGCGTACAACGACACGATGCGCATAAGCAGCAATAGTTGGGGCGCAAGCTCAAACGCTTATAGTATCGATTCGCAAGAATATGATGCACTGGTTCGAGATGCACAGCCCGCAACTAGCGGTTTTCCAACAGCAGGCAATCAGGAACAAGTTATTCTTTTTGCTGCTGGAAATGATGGTTCGGGCGCAGGTACTGTTGGTCTTCCCGGTACAGCTAAAAATGTAATCACTGTCGGCGCTGCGGAGACCGTTCAGGCCTTCGGTGGTGCTGACGGATGCGGCACAGGAGACACGGGTGCCGACAATATTAACGACATCATCGCGTTTTCAAGTAGAGGTCCAACGGCCGACGGGCGTCGAAAGCCCGACATCATGGCTCCAGGTACGCACATTACAGGAGGAGTTGCACAGGCAAGCATTGCTAGCCCCACCGGGAGTGGACTCGGTGACGACATTACCTGTTTCAACGCAACTGGTGTTTGCGGCGGCGTTGGTGGCAACAACTTTTTCCCCGCTGGACAGCAGTGGTACACGGCATCTTCTGGAACTAGCCACTCAACTCCTGCTATGGCTGGTTTCGCGGCGCTAATCCGTCAGTTCTTTATCAACAACGCACTCACACCTCCTAGCCCGGCGATGACCAAGGCCATGATGATGAATACGGCTCGATACATGTCCGGAGTGGGCGCTGGCGACACGCTGCCTTCAAATAATCAGGGGATGGGTGAAGGTAACATAAATAATTTCTTTAATCTCTTTCCAGGAAGCATAAGACGTGATCAAGTTGCTGCTGACAAGTTTACAGCATCCGGTCAACAACGAATTTTCACCGGTACCATCAACAGCGCAGCTGCGCCGGTACGGATCACGCTCGCGTGGACTGATCCGCCGGGACCAACTTCTGGAAACGCTTTTATCAATAACCTCGACCTGGAAGTTACTATCGGCGGCAACACCTACAAAGGCAATGTTTTCTCCGGCGCCAATTCTATTACCGGCGGAGCGGCAGACACTCGTAATAACGCGGAAAGCGTTTTTATTCCCGCTGGCGTAACTGGCAGCATCGTCGTCAGAGTTAAGGCAACAAACATCGCGGGAAATGGCGTCCCGGGTGACGCCGATGCGCTGGATCAAGACTTCGCGCTCGTGATTTCCAATGCGACCTCGGCAAACATAGCAGTACTCGAAGGTGGGACTCCAACTATCACCGCTGAGTCTTGTGCACCTCCGAATAGCGCGGCAGATCCAGGTGAAACTATCACCGTCGATCTGCCACTAACCAATTCCGGCACAGCCGCCACGACTAGCCTCGTCGCGACACTTCAGGCAACAGGTGGCGTAACGTCGCCATCTGGTCCTCAAAATTATGGAGCTCTGGCTCCGGCTGCCTCAGCCACCAGGCCCTTCACTTTCACTGTGGATCCGTCCAAAACATGCGGATCGGACCTGGTAATAACACTCCAACTGCAAGATGGCGCGACTAATCTTGGCACAGTCACGTTCACCGTGAGAATTGGTACCCTCGGAGCAGCAAGTACTTCAACGTTCTCGACGGGTAACATCGCAGTCGCAATCCCGGACAACACGACAGTTGACGTCCCCATTGTTGTTAACCAAAACGGAGCTGTGGCAGACGTTAATGTTCGCGTTCGTCTGAACCACACATTCGATGCTGACCTGACTCTCTCGCTGGTTGCACCAGATGGAACCACCGTGACGTTGTCTCAAAACCGCGATACAGCATTGGGCGGAGGTGACAACTACGGAACCGGCGCGAACGATTGTTCGGGAACACCAACCATCTTTGATGACTCGGCTGCTACCGCAATCAGTGCCGGATTACCACCCTTTGCCGGTACCTTCCGTCCAGAAACACCGTTGTCAGATCTAAACGGCAAATCGATTAACGGAACCTGGAAACTGCGAGTCAATGACAATGCGTCGTTGGATACAGGTACTGTTGGTTGTGTGACGCTTGAAATTTCGCGTCAACCGTTTGTCTGCTGTGGCGTAGCCGGAACACCAATCATTGGCTCAGGTGGAGCCGCAGCGTTGACGGCTGAAAGCATTACACCAGCCAACAACACTCCAGATCCGGGCGAGACAGTTACAGCAAACTTCCCGGTCCTTAATACGGGTGATGGTCCTACGACAAACCTCGTCGGCACGATGCAGGTCGGCGGAGGTGTTACACCTGTCACAGTCCAACGAACTTATGGTGTCGTAACTCCAGGTGGTCCAGCAGTCTCTCAACCATTCACGTTTGTGACTAGCGGAACTTGCGGTTCGACAGTCACGGCATCGATTCAGTTCCAGGATGGCGCAGTCAACCTTGGAACTCTTAACTATACATTCCAATTGGGAACGACTAATACGGCGACGACGACATTCTCCAATGCGACGGCCATAGTCATCCCAGGAAGCGGAACCGGCGCCACGACTGGAGCCCCGTCAGCGCCTTTTCCATCAAACATCACAGTTTCCGGCATCACTGCACCAGTTAGCAGAGTTAGCGTCGTACTGAAGAACATGAGTCACACGTTCCCGGATGACGTCGACGTATTGCTGGTGGGTCCAACCGGAAGAAAGTTCATAGTAATTTCCGATGCCGGGGATACTAACGACTGGGTCGGCGCAACAATCACCCTTGATGACACAGCTGCAAATCCACTGGGTGATACCGCAAGCAACCAAACAGGCACCTTCAGGCCTGGTAACTTCGGTACAGTACAGGATCCGTTCCCAGCACCTGCTCCGGCGAGTCCATATCTGTCGCCGGCGCCGGGAGGCGCGGAGACCTTCGCAACCGCATTTGGAGGCCAGGATCCCAATGGTACCTGGAGCCTATATGTGGTTGATGACGCCGCAACTGATGTTGGTACATTCGCTGGAGGCTGGGACCTAAAGATCACTACTTCTCAAGCAGTGTGCAACACGCAAACCTGCTCGTTGGTCTGTCCGGCAAACATCACCGTACCGGCTGATGCGAGTGGAACCAGTGCTGTAGTTAACTATCCGCCCGCCACTCCGACAGGAGCTTGCGGTATTCTCGGATACGACATTCCGTCGGGTTCCACCTTCCCGCTGGGCACTACTACCGTTCATACCACTGGAGCCAACGCAGCGACTTGTCAATTCACTGTCACTGTGAATCCGTCAGGACCAGTTTCGAGCACACTGATCATTAGTGAGTTCCGCGAACGTGGTCCGAGTGGCGCAAACGATGAGTTTGTTGAACTCTATAATCCAAACGCCAGTGCGGTTGTCGTATCCACCAGTGATGCATCGTCCGGTTGGGCTGTGGTTGCTTCCGATGGAACCGCACGCTTTGTGATTCCGAATGGCACAATAATTCCGGCAAGAGGTCACTACCTAGGCGCTAACTCGGTAGCGTACAGCCTTAGTGGGTACGGTACCGCGGACGTTACTTTCACAACTGACATTCCTGACAACTCAGGTCTGGCTTTGTTCAGTACGGCCACACCGGCAAACTTCGTCCTTGCAAACAGACTTGACGCAGCAGGTTTCACCTCTTCGCCAACTCTCTACAGGGAAGGCACCGGCTTGCCAACGT
>JBKPQV010000476.1:0-2718 GCA_046734235.1 Acidobacteriota bacterium | reverse complement strand
CGTCCCCGCGTGCCCGCCTTAAAGATCACGTTTCATTCGAGAAATTCGTGTAGGTCGACGGGCACGCGGGGACGCGTGCGCTCCCAGGACCAGCGTCTGTTTTAATTACCAAGGGGTTACTAAAGGCCAAGAACTGGTGCGGGTTGGGTCAAACTTAGATTAAACTCCAGCACACAACATCAAGCCTCTCCGTCCAAAGTTGATCCAGAGCGGATTCGCCAGGGGCGGTCCTCGTTGTTAACTTGCGTGGAGGGGCCCGTATGGGACGATGAAAAAAGTACTTCTAATTGCTTGTTCAGCAGTCTTCCTTTTCTTGTTGCCGACAACTGCGAGGGCTTGTTGGTGTCGAGGACAGGATCCCGAAGAAAAAATCTCTGCAGCGGTAAAGAAGGAGCTGGTGCTATCCGTTCTAGTTTTTTCGGGTGTTGCTCTTGAAAGCAATGGATCTGGATTGCGATTTTCAGTCGAGACGTTATGGAAAGGTACTGCCACGAAAGAAATCACCTTTGACTCACAGATCAATTCAACTTCGAGTGATGGCAGAGAGAAGTTTATCGATTCATGCGCGAGGCAATTTGAGGTTGGCAAAAAGTATCTTGTCTACGCTGATCGAGAGAAAGGCCATTTGTTCGTCAACAAATGCTCCAGGACGCAGTTGTTCGAAAGCGCAAGTAAAGACATTGTCGAGTTAGATTCGCTGGTCAAGAAACCGAAAGTCCATTATTAGGAGTGACCTATGCCTGCATTACCATCTTCGAATCCGAAACAGTTTGTTCAAGGTGCCCCAGTACTACACGTTCCGGACGTCACCGCTACCGCAACCTTTTATCGCGATGTGTTGGGTTTTACATCCGACTTCGGCGACGAGACATACTCGGTCGTCTGGCGCGACAACTCCGCAATTCACTTCGTTAGAGCGGAAGATAGTCCGAAGGGCGTCCACTTGTTTCAGTGGGTGAAGGATATCGACGCTTATTACAACGAGATTGTCGGCCGGGGCTTTGAGGGTGCCACGGAGCCAACCGACCAGCCGTATGGCATTCGTGAGTTCGGTGTCCAAGACATCAACGGTGTCGGAATCATATTCGGCCAGGACATCGAGCACGCTTGATGCGTTCAACGCAATGACGATTCGATTCGACGCCGCCATTCCTCAATTCACAGTCCCAGATGTTGTGCGGACAGCGGAGTATTACCGGGACGTCTTCGGTTTCCAGATAGCCGGCTATTGGGATGGAGAGCAAGCTAGTCTCGAGCCAGATACGCCTCCGGTTTTTGGAATCGTATAGCGCGATAATGTTCGCGTGTTTTTCAGTCGCGCCGAACAGTCAGATGTTCGAACCGGCCGAGCCGAAGGTGCCTATGACGCGGGTTTTCAGATCATCGGCGTAGATGCCCTGGCCGATGAATTACGCGCGCGGGACGCCGAGATTCTTGATGGGCCGGATACTCGCGTTTACGAGCAACGCGAGCTCGTGGTGAAAGACTGCAACGGGTTGATCCTGTGCTTCGCGGAGGACACCAGTGGTCGCGCCACATAAGTAGCATCGGCGAACCGTTCGAGCGCAGCATTCTGCGGCGACAAATGTGAATATGTTGTCACACCCAAAAGAAGCGAGGGAACACTTTCATGTCATTACAAGACACTTTCCTGAGGAAAACTAGTTTGAATAGTTTAGTGGTTTCTCTAGCCTTCATGCTGTGCTTAACAAGCTATATACAAACTCGTGGTCAGACTGTTCAGCCGAAGGAAAAGCCTTTCGTGGTTGAGTATTACTACAAGGCTAAATGGGGATATGCGGAAGAATTTATCCGTTTGTTTAAGAAGAATCACTATCCGTTCCTCAAGAAGCAAGTTGAGGTTGGGAATGCCCTGCAGGTGACGGCGCAATCGCCGATCAATCACGGCACTGAAGATGGGCGCTGGGATTACCGTGTCACTATCGTATGGAAGAATGTGCAAGTGGCACATGACGATGCAGGCGATGAGCAAGTTCTCAAGCAGCTCTACCCGGACCAAGAAACATTCAAGCGTGAAGAACAACGGAGGTTCGAAATACTGTTGGCACATTGGGACGTGCCCATAAAGTCTGTGGACTTGGACCAGAGATAAGGTTGGTGATTGACTCAGAACTGATTGCGTGCCAACAGATACTTTGTTAGATCGAACATTAAGCAATTCGAGGCATTGACGGAGGTGAGTCGAGTGACACGCGGTCCTCTCGGTGCGAGCGTGGCCGCCGCTTAATTTCGCGGAGTACTCTATGGCCGAGAACAAAACCAAGCCAACCGACGCCAGCATCGAAGACTACATCGCTTCAAGAGCCAATGCTCAGCAAAAAGCGGACTGTCGTGAGTTGATGGCTCTGTTCAAGAGGATCACCCGGCAAACACCGCGTATGTGGGGGCCCAGCATTGTAGGTTATGGCTCCTGCCGGTACACCTACGAAAGTGGACGAACTGGGGAAGCCCCTTTGGCGGGCTTTGCTATCCGCGGTCGAGAACTAGTGGTCTACCTGTCGACTGAAGGACAGGAACAGAAAGCCTTGCTGGCTAAGCTTGGTAAGCACAAGATGGGCAAGGTCTGTCTGTACATCAAGCAGCTTGCGGATCTTGATGAGTCGGTGCTCGAAAAGCTTGTTGTAGGTTCAATCGCGGAGGTAAAGCGGCGCCATGGGCGATGGAGCGCCTAACAATTCGATTAAGGCAAAGGGCTTG
>JBKPQV010000475.1:0-3468 GCA_046734235.1 Acidobacteriota bacterium | reverse complement strand
GACCTGGCGACAAATGACCTGATCGTCGATCAAAACACTCATCTTATTTACGCAAGCGTCCCAGGCAATGTGCTGACACGCGGTAATAGCCTCACGCAGATCGATCCCGTCGCCGGAACAATTGGCGCATCAATCCCCGTTGGTTCTGATCCAAATAAACTCGCCATCTCTGATAACAATCAGTTCATCTACGTCGGCCTGGATGGTGAGGGTGGGGTGCGCCGGTTTGACATCGCGTCCCAGTCTGCACAACTGCGTTTTCAACTTGGGGTTACTGAATCCAATGGACCAATGTTTGTATCCGATATGGAGGTGCTCCCAGGCACGCCCGGCTCTGTCGCCATCTCTCGCAGATTTCCAAACCTTAGTCCTGACCATGCCGGCGTCGCTATATTTGATAACGGCGTACAACGTCCAACCACGACCAATGTGCATGTTGGGACCGCAAACCGAATCGAGTTCTCCGCGTCACCTTCACTGCTGTATGGCGCTAACACACAGGACACAGGTCTTCAGCTTTGGCGACTTACAGTCACACCGTCGGGCGTTTCGTTTGCCAATCGAATCACCGGAGTGCAAAGCGAATTTGGAGACATCGAATTTGAAGGAGGACTGCTGTACCACACGATTGGTCGCGTCTTCGATCCTGAAGCCGGAACAACCGTTGGCACTTATGCCGGTATGAGCTTCCCATTTTTTATTGGTCCTAACTCAGTTGTCGTCGATTCGCCAAATAATCGTGTCTATTTTCTTGGCGGAGGTGCACCTGATCCAGGCGTCTCCGGCACGGCAAAGGTATACGAATTCAACAAAACAACATTCGCACTTGTCGCTACCTACAACATCAGCGGAACACTGGGCCGTATTAGCAGTCTTGTTCAGTGGGGATCAACCGGACTCGCTTTTCGTGATGAGAATTCCGTGTACCTGATTCCAACTCCTGGTTCGGGCCCAGCCCCACCGTCTCCTTCGCCGACACCGACTCCGACACCATTTCCCACGCCAGGACCGGGAGAATTGCGTCAGATAGCGTTGCGTACAAATGATCTGGTGACGATCCCGGCGACGCAGAAGATTTACGCTAGTGTTCCCAGCAGTGCTGGACCACAAGGTAACAGTCTTACCCAGATCGATCCCGTCGCGGGCACTTTTGGTAATGCTGTTGCCGTTGGGAGTGAGCCCAACAAACTCGGACTCACAGATGATGGATCGCAGATTTATGTTGGTCTTGATGGTGCAAACAGCATCCGGCGCTTTGATGTGGCGACGCAGACGCCCGGACAGCAGTTTTCAATTGGTCTGACGGCCAATCAAATCTTACCCATGCCGGGAACTAACAATACGATCGCTGTCGTTCTTGCAAGTGGAACAGCGCGAGAACTAGTGCTCTATGACAATGGAGTTCCCCGGCCAGTGACGAGCACTTCAGTTGGACTAACCGCTTTTTCGAATTCACCGGAAGTTATTTACTCCGACAGCGGAAATCACTTCACCAAATTGACGGTGGGCTCATGTGGGGCGGCAGTCACGACCGACATTAGTAATCTAAACCCTAACGTCGGGCGCAACCTGAAGTACGACAATGGGCGGATTTATTCTGGAGGAGGCAGAGTAATTGATCCGGAAGCTGTAGCGCTCGCAGGAACATTCTTCGCGCCAAATACAGGCTCAGTTCAAGTCGTTGAGACCGACTCAAAAGTGAATCGCATCTATTCTCTCAACATCCAGGGCACAACGGCCACGGTGCGCGTTTTTGACATGCAAACCTTCGTCCTGCTTGGGACTCTGAGTATTCCCGGCCTGAGTGGTGTGCCGCAGTTTTGGGACGTTGCTCCTAAATTTATTCGTTGGGGTACAGACGGGCTGGCATTCAATACTCCAACAACCGTCTACTTGCTACAGAATCCACTTATTGTTGGTCCAACTGGATCATTTACGCCAGCACCCACCGCTTCGCCTGCGACGTTTACAGTAACAGGTACTGTGTCGTCGCCGGCCAGTCTTGAAACCGTGAGCGATGTCACCATAACTTTTAGTGGAATCAGCAATGGGACGACGGTAACGGATGCTAATGGCAAATACTCAATTCCAAATCTGCCGCTTTGTGGGACGCTTACGATCACTCCCACGAAAACAAATTACACATTCACTCCGGCGAGCATCACCCTCACTAACCCACGATCACAAACGGTAAACTTTAGCTCGTTTCACAAAATCATTGGATTTGTTCAAAGCCAGGTTTCAGTGAACGAAGGATCAAGTAGGGTCTTTTTGGCTATCTCGAGGTCTAGTGGTTTGCCTCCGACAACCACTGATATTGACTACGCAACAACTAGTGGAACAGCTTCAGAGCGGTCAGACTTTACTACTGCGTCCGGTACGTTCCACTTCGATACCATCACGGCACAAGCGCCGCTTGAAGTTCTGTTAACAGACGACGCGCTCGTTGAAGGTTCAGAAACTTTTACTGTCACATTACAACCTGTTCCCGGGTTCGATCTGGTCAACCCTACAGTGACAGTGACGATTGTTGACAACGACTCTATTCCGCCGACAACCAATCCGATAGATGGACCAGCTCTGTTTGTGCGCCAGCACTATCATGATTTTTTGAACCGCGATCCGGATCCATTGGGCTTTGCTTTCTGGCAGAATCAAATCACGAGTTGTGGTTCGGATCCTCAATGCATAGAAGTTAAACGCATTAATGTGAGTGCTGCATTCTTCCTTTCAATTGAGTTTCAAGAGACTGGATATTTAGTCTATCGAATTCACAAGACTGCTTTCGGAAATCTGCCGGGCGCACCAGTACCAGTCGCATTGAATCCGTTTCTAAGGGATACGCAAGCTATCGGACGAGGTGTGCAAGTGGGAATAGGCGATTGGGAAACGCAGCTGGAAAATAACAAACAAGCGTTTGCACTTGCGTTCGTACAGCGTCCGGAGTTTCTTGCAGCCTTTCCCAACACGCTTTCAGCAGATCAATTTGTGTCGCAGTTAGACGCGAATGCGGGACTGGTCTTATCGCCTACGGAGAAGGCAAACCTAATTGCGTTGCTTGGCGCGACACCTGCCGATCTTGCAAAGCGTGCACAGGTACTGCGGGCAGTGGCAGAAGATCCGGACCTAAAGACTGCTGAGTTGAATAAGGCCTTCGTGCTGATGCAGTACTTTGGATACTTGAGACGCAACCCGAACGATGCTCCTGATTCAGATTTTTCAGGGTTTAATTTTTGGTTGGGTAAGCTCAATTCATTCGGTGGCAACTTTGTGCAGGCGGAACTGGTGAAGGCTTTCATATCATCGATCGAATATCGTCAGAGGTTTGGACCGTGAGTTCGACTGCAAAGTTATCCGCAGATTACGCCATTACGCAGATTCATCTTGGCAATCGGGCAAGGTATTAACATAGAGACACAGAGACACAGAGACGCAGAGAAGACAGATCGCAGCGCCGGCGATTATTTC
>JBKPQV010000474.1:0-4142 GCA_046734235.1 Acidobacteriota bacterium | reverse complement strand
CGTGGCATCATCGTTTACGCGTTGGCGCCAGCTGGTTCTTCGAAGGCACAACCCCACGTCCCCTTTTGCCCCTTGGTTTTGAGCGTTAACGCATAAACGGCAAAGGCAATTCAAGTGCGAAGTATCTCGCGGGTCGTGGTCGTTCTGTTTTTTTGTGTAGTTTGTTCAGACTGCGTAGTTGAAACTCCGGCACCAACTAATTCTGATCCACGTCTCGTTCGTTCAAACTCACCATCGCCAACACCAGTCCCAAGTATTGCTCCACCTCCAGCTGAGACTCCACAACCCAATCCTGATTCAGCTCCCAACTTCGTTGGAACCGCAAATCTGATCATTCCAGTTAGTGGTGTTCGTTCAGATCAACTCATCGACACCTTTTCCGACGCCCGTTCGGAAGGTCGTGTTCACGACGCGATCGATATTCCGGCACCTCTCGGAACTCCGGTCTTAGCCGCTGGAGACGGAGAAATAATCAAATTGTTTCAGAGCGAACGAGGTGGAACCACAATTTACCAACTCAGCGCCGACAAGAAATTAGTTTTCTATTACGCCCACCTACAGTCGTATGCACCCGGGCTCGCGGAAGGCCAACTCAAAAGACAGGGTGATGTAATTGCGTATGTTGGTGATACGGGAAACGCGGCTCCAGGAAATTATCACCTTCACTTTTCGATTGCAGCAGTGTCCGATCCCAAACGTTATTGGGAAGGAACCAATATAAACCCCTATCCACTCCTGCACCGATAACCCGATTCGGATGTTCGCAAATCGGTCAACTACGCGGACCCGCTGTAGCTCGCCCATGCGCATCCCCATGTAAACACAGGCCTTCTACTGAGGGAACACCCGTTGCTGGAAATGCTCTTTAAGCCGATTGTAAGTCGATTGAAGTCGATTGTTAGCCCAGCACGATTGAATCGTGAGTTTATGAGTAAAGGAAGAATCATGACGATGAGAGAAAGACTTTGGGGGATTGTTTTCCTGTTATTGGTTATCAGTACTACTGGCTGCGTGCAAAACAACCCCAATCCTTCACAGGCCACGGTACCGCCAACTCCTTCACCTGCTACTTCTCCGGCTGCAGCCTCTGAACAGAAGGCGAAACAGGCATCCCAGCTGACCCTGCCAGTCCTCGACGCATTAATTGCCAATGACGCATTCGTCGCTGAGTTGAAATCAAAACTCGCGCTCACTGACGACCAGGTTGTGAAATTGAAAGACGTATCGAGTGCTGAAGTTAGTCGGTTGAGAACAGGTAACGCAGAAGACAATTTCTCAAACCCCGCGGCGGAACGGTCACGAGCGAATGAACAGATTAGTCAGATTATCGGTGAGGACAAAACATCACAGCTGGCCTCTCTTGCCTCAGAATTTTGGGCGCGAGGCGGTGAGCCCACAGGTACCAGCGATAAACAAACAGGTTTACCAACGGCTCCGAATAATATACCCACCGATACTCGCATCGTTGTGAACACCCCGGCATACCGGATGGATCTTTTCAAAGACGGTACGTTGATCAAGTCATATAAGATCGGCATTGGCTATCCTGAGTTTCCACTTCCGCAAGGTTTGAGGAAAGCACAAACGGTAATCTTTAATCCGACCTGGACACCACCAGATTCGCCCTGGGTGGCGAAGATGAAAGACATCAAGGCAGGCGAAAAAGTTGAAGCTGGAAGCAAATTAAACCCACTTGGACCAATCAAAGTTCCCATCGGAATGCCTTCTCTAATACACGGAGGCAAGTCGCCGGCGAAGTTGGGCACCTTCGCTTCACATGGATGTGTTGGTCTAACAACCGCACAGGTGAAGGACTTTGCCAGAATGCTTGCACAGATTTCCGATACTGATCTCTCGGATCTAACTATCAATAGTTACCTAAAAGATCCAACCCAAACTCGCGCAGTAAAGCTGAAGCAAACAATTCCGGTTGAGCTCCGCTACGAAACGCTCATCGTCGTAGATGGAGCCTTGCACATTTACAAAGACGTCTACGAGCAAGACACGAACACCGAGGAAAATCTTCGTTCGGTGCTGGAGGCAAATGGAACCAGCCTCGATGACTTATCAGACGACGAGCGCACACAAGTATTGGCTGCTTTGAATACGATGTCGGCACATCCAAAAGCAGCACCATCGCCATCTGTTTCGGAGCCAAAGACCGCTGGCAAAACAGCAAAAACCAAAAAACCTGGTAAGTCTCAAAAGGAAATAATTGTTGAGTTAAAACAATTGGCCGGGCGAGGTTATCCGGCGCCTGTTAACTTCGATATGGGGACGGGCAGGTCAACTGTTACTGCTGTGGCCCAACCCAAGAAATAGGAGAATGAACTCCTCTCTGTGTCTCTGCGTTCCTTGTGTCTATGTGTTAGTCCGAGTTTCAGATCTAGAGAGCGTTCGTTTTAACACGGAGGCACAGAGAACACAGAGACACAGAGAGGTTAGTAAACAACTGTCGCGGCTTCGCAGGAGTCCAACTCAGGAGCTTCCTCAATTGCAGCGCCAGCTTCACCGTAGTAAGGAAGGCCGGATTCAATTGCTTCGAAATATTCTTCAATTCGATTCAGCACTTCTTCGACTGAATGGGAATGGTAAATCGACGTCCTAAAGAGAGCTCCACCCTGTAGTCCACGAGTGAACTGACCCGCCAACTGTTTCATGCGATTAATAGCAGGGGTTTCCGGCATGTCTTCACGAAGCATGTCGAAGTACTCATGGAGTATTGCTCGTTTGTCTGCAAGTGTTGGTTCGAAAATCTCGCGACCATGTATTGCGTCCTCAATTTGTCGAAAAATCCAGGGGTTCGCCATTGCTCCGCGCCCAATCAGAACTCCATCGCAACCCGTCTCACGAAACTTTGCAAAGGCCCCTTCGATGGTGGTCACATCACCGCTACCTGAAACGGGAACCTTAACCGCTTCTTTGATCTGTCTGACAAGATCCCAGTTAGCCAAACCACGGTAGCCTTGCTCCTTCGTTCGACCGTGAAGTGCTATATGTTCAACCCCACACGCTTCAGCTAATTTTGCTGTCTCGACTGCGTTGATGGTGTGATCGTAAAAACCAGCACGAATCTTCACGGTCAATGGAATCTTTATGGCCTTCTTAATCTCTTTCAGGATTACTTCAAGGCGTGAGTGGTCCTTCAGCAACCCCGAACCACCACCATGCTTCACGACTTTTGGAGCCGGGCAACCACAATTCACATCGAGAATATCTGCGCCCACTTCTTCGGCCATTTCGGCTGCCATACGCATTCGCTCAGGCTGACCACCAAAAATCTGAACCGCAAACGGTCGCTCATCTTCATAAAAACGCATTTGCCGTTTTGACTTGGGATTACTACGCGTAAGACCTTCGACCGAGATGAATTCGGAAACCGACAAACCTACACCACCGCGTCGTTTCAAAAGTCTCCGAAACGACACGTCAGTGACGCCTGCCATTGGGGACAAAACCAACGGCGGGTTAATTTCGATGTCGCGAATTTTGAACGGTTTGATATCCATCTACGGCAAAATTGTGACAGTCGTTCCGACGTCTACACTGTCGTACAACTCCTTAATATCGGCATTCTCCAATGCCACACAGCCCCAAGTCCAATCGTTGGCGGCGCCATTGCCATGAATATATATCAAGCCCCCGAGTTTGGTGTATTGCGGCGGAGCTGCCTTTTTCCGTATTGCCTCGACAATCGTGTCTCGCAGAGTTTTGTTAATTAGACCGTCGCGGAAACCACGGTCAGCGTCTTCCGCGTTTGGATAGCTCACACCAAGTGATAAGTAGTAAGCGCTTTTAGGATTCTTAACGAAGATATAGAACTCTCCTTCGGGAGTTGCACCATCGCCTTCCTGCTTTTTATCGGCAATTGGATTGAAACCCAACCCCACTCGATATGTTCTGAGAAGTTTTTGATCCGAGTAGAACTCGAGTTTCCTCGCTGCCTTGTAGACTACAATGCGTGGTTTCTCAATTGGTAAAACAAGAGCCGGGCGATCTATTACTGGTGTTTGCGTGTCCACTCTTTTGTCTGCTTGCTTGACCTGTTGTGATGAAACCTTACTGGCACATCCATACGCTACCACTGAGCCAAGACCAATAATTAGTAGGGCGAATTGTTTTGGTGTCACTGACCTCATCAC
>JBKPQV010000473.1:0-4966 GCA_046734235.1 Acidobacteriota bacterium | reverse complement strand
GCCAATGGCCTGGCCCACAACGCGAGAAGTCCTCCGGCGAGGATCCCGCCACACAGCACGATCAAGGCACGGCGCAGAACAAGCCACCATATGTCGACAGCACGAGCGCCGATGGCGATACGAACGCCGAGCTCGCCGGTCCGGCGCGCAATGGCATAAGACAAGAGGCCATAGAGACCGATCCCGGATAGCGCGATCCCCAATACACCGAAGTAGCTGGCCAAGGTGGCGACCAGGCGCTCGGGCACAATGGCCGAGTCCACCTGGCGCGACAAAGTGGTGACGCGAGACACGCTAGCCGCACTTAGTTCTTCGCGAACAGCCTGGCGAGCTGCACCGGTGATCGAGTCGGGATCAACGGAAGTGCGCAATAGAAACTGAGTCATCACCTCGTTCTCCTGGAACATGTTGAAGAACATGCTGCGCGGAGCAGGAGCGTGAAGATCAACATTTTTGGAATTTGCCACGACGCCGATCACCTGGTACGGTGCTTCCCCATTCCAACCTCCAAAGCGCTTGTCGGGATCAACTCGGAAGAATTTGCCGACGGCATCGCCGCCAGAAAAGTAGTGTGCAGCCATTGCCTCATTGATAATCGCCACGCGCGGATGCCCCACATCCTGCATGCTGAAATCGCGTCCTGCCTTGAAAGGGACGCGGAGTGTTTCGAAGTAGCCGGGTGATACAAAGTTGAGTGCGACACGTGTGCGAGTTTCTTCTGGCTCGGGACGCTCATCGACGATGACGAAGCGCATGGCCCCGCAACCCTGGATCGGTGTACAGCCTCCGATCGCTACCGACTGCACGCCGGTAATGTGCCGCATCCTTTCCTGTAACTGCTGCAACCTCGGCGCCAGCTGAGCTCGTTTCAAGCCGGTCTTCGAGGTATCGAGGATCATGAGCAGTACGTTGTCGCTGCGAAAGCCGAGGTCCAATGTTCGCATTCGAGATACATGCTCGACGAACATCATGGCAGCGGCGACCAGCAGCACCGAGAGCGCAACTTGCACCGAGACGAGCGAATGCTCGAACAGCCGCCCACTCGGATCACCGCCCTTACCGGCATGGCGAAGTGACGTGGGCGACGTCGAAGCGTTTCGAAACGAGTACCAGGCTGGAGCGAGACCGAAGAGAACAGCGGCGAGCACAGTCACCAACGCGGTGAAAAGTAGCAGGTTCCGATCGGGTTGAACCTCGATCTGGAGATTCTCTGCCATAGGCCCACTCGCGAGGATGCGAACAAGCAAGCCAGTGCCGAAGTAGGCAATGACCGAACCGATTACGGCGCCGACAGAGGCGAGGAGCAACGACTCGGTCAACATTTGGCGGATCAATCTGCCAAGGCTCGCGCCGACAGCGACCCTGACGGCCATCTCGCTCTGACGCGCTGATGCACGAGCAAGGAGCAGGCTGGCCACGTTTGAGCAGGCCAGGAGAAGCAGCAATGCGACAACGACCATCAACATCGCCAAGGGCTTCGCGTACTTCTCGCGAACATTTCCGAAACCGGCCCCCGCCTTTTCTACTTCGATCGTGGTCTGCCAAATGCGCGGGTCCTTGTCTTGAGCGGCCCTTTGTTCCAGCGTGAAGCGATAGAGCAGAGCTATCTCGGCGCGTGCCTGCTCCAATGTCACGCCGTCTTTCAACCTGCCAAGCATTCTGACGGGCTCACGTCCTGAGGGAACCCATATATCAGTGCGAGCGCCTACACGCGGACCGGTATAGGTTGCCGGGGCGATGCCAATTACGGTGACCGGCTGATCATGTACAAAGATCCTCTTCCCGATGACTGTGGGATCGTTTTGAAATCTAGAATTCCAGTAGGACCAGCTAAGCACGGCCACTTGTGCGACACCGTCGGCAGGAACGTCCTCCTGCCCAATCAAGCGTCCCAACGTTGGCCTTAGACCAAGCAAATGGAAATAGTTGCCGACCACTTTCTCGAGCACGACGGTGTCCGTCACCGTGTCATCGCGGCGAACCGGCGCGATGTTATCGAAGGAAAGTCCGGTGAGTTCGGAGAAGACATGATTGTTGTCGCGGAAATGCTCATAGCTAAACCATTCCATCGAGTCATCATTGCGCTCCTCGTTCGGATATCTCTCTACAAGTGCGACGAGTTGATCGGGCCGCTCAACGGGCATTTGGCGCAGCATGATGGCATTGATCAGGCTAAAGATGGCGGTATTTGCTCCGATGCCGAGCGCCAAAGAGATAACCACCATGGTCGTAAAGCCGGGGCTTTTTTTCATCAAACGTAACGCGTATCGCACGTCATGCAAGATCATGGTAGGCATCATAAACCCGTTCGGTTTGGTTGACGTAGTTCTAAATAGCTTTGCACAAAAAGTCAGATACCACCTGCTTTAGAGACTGTGTGAAAACTCAAAACGGAAAAAAACTTAACCACAAGGCCCAAAGACACTAAGACACAAATCCAACTTATGAAGAGCGGGTTCGTGTCTTTCAGTCTTTGTGTCTTTGTGGTTAAGTTGTGCATTCCAAACTTTTCGCACAGTCTCTAAAGCAGGTGGTATCTTAACGACATCTGTCTGGCCCATTGACCGGAAGCTGCTGTGCCTTGCACTGCGTAAGCGTTATAGTGATCATCAATCAAGCTTGTGTAAGTTGAGCTGACTCCTCGAAGAGAACTCAGGAGACGCAATGAGCACGGCTACAATTCATGCTGGTCCTATTTCGGACTCCATTCACCGCCAACAGTTGCGGCGCGCTGTTATAGCAAGTGCGATTGGTACCACCATCGAGTGGTACGACTTTTTCGTCTATAGCATCGTCACTGGCCTGGTTTTCGCCAAGCTGTATTTTCCGCAATCCGATCCGCTAGCTGGCACGTTACAAGCGTATGCGGTGTTCTTCGTCGGTTTTATGTCGCGCCCCATCGGAGCTGCCATCTTCGGACACTATGGAGACCGGATTGGACGCAAATCGGCATTGATCGCGACACTGCTGCTAACCGGTTTCGCCACCTTCGCCGTCGGTTTAGTTCCTACCTACGCCCAAATCGGCGTCTGGGGTGCGGTGTTGTTGATCGTGTTTCGTTTTATCCAGGGTGTCGGCGTTGGCGGCGAATGGAGCGGGTCGGTGTTGCTCTCGATGGAGTGGGCCAAGACAAACGCCCATCGTGGTTTCATCGCCTCATGGCCTCAACTTGGCTCGCCCTTTGGACTGGCCCTCGCAAATCTGGCGGTGCTCGCCTTCAGCCGACTATCGGGTGCGGGGTTCCTGGACTGGGGGTGGCGCATCCCGTTTCTTTTGAGCATTGTCATGGTCGCGATTGGTGCCTACATTCGACTTGGCATTACTGAGACTCCGGTTTTCGCAAGCTTAGTCGCCCGAGAGCAAGTAGAGCGAGCCCCATCAATCGAAGTAATCAAGCGCCATCCGAAGCAAATCATCCTTTCGGCATTCGCTCGTATGGGCGAGCAAGCTCCCGGATACATCTATCTCGCCTACATCTTCACTTACGGCTCAGAGGCGATCGGAGCGTCGCGAGATTTCCTGCTCGCCGGACTGCTTGCTAGCGCGGTCCTGGGATTCCTTTGGGTGCCGATCGCCGGCCATTTATCGGATCGAATCGGCCGCAAACGAATGTATATAATCGCTGCCACAATTGCCGCCGTGTTCGGCTTCATCTATTTCGCGCTGCTCGACACACGGTCGCCGGTATTGATCCTGGTGGCCATCTTGCTGTCGATTCCCGTAACTATGAATTTGTACGGTCCGCAGGCTGCTCTGATCGCCGAGTCCTTCACGCCACGGCTGCGATATAGCGGCGCCGGCTTGGGTTACCAGCTGGCCTCGATCATCGCAGGTGGTCCGGCGCCGTTCATTGCGGCGGCTTTGTTCGCCGCCTTCCATTCGGGCTATGCGATCGCTTTATACATTTTCGGTTGTTGCCTCATTAGCGTTGTTGCCACATCGCTACTCACGGACCACACGAACAAAGATATTTCGTCAGATAGCGAAGGATGATAACTCGCTTGACGGTTGCTATGACGCTATTTCGCCAGGATACGACGCAACGAGTAGGTCAATTTGGAGTGAATTTTAAGTGAAGAGATCTATGGGCCAGGTGGTTAGAAACCAAGTACTGTTCATTCAGGGAGGCGGCAGGGACGTTCATGACTCATGGGACAACAAGCTCGTGGCAAGCCTCAAGAAGGAACTCGGTGCGGAGTACACGATTCGCTACCCCAAGATGCCGCACGAAGGCAATCCAGACCCCGCAACTTGGAAGGGTTCAATCGAAAGGGAACTCAAAAAGATGAGCGACGGTGTGATTCTCGTTGGCCATTCGATAGGTGCCGCAATTCTCATCGACTATTTGGCGGACGGGAGTCTGGAACGGAAACCCGACGGCATCTTTCTGATTGGGACACCTTTCATCGGTGACCGCGGTTGGCCGAGCGACAATCTGCGGCCGACGAAAGAAGTGGCCAAACTACTTCCAGACCGGTCGCCACTTTATCTCTATCACGGCAGCGACGATGAGACCGTCCCGTTGTCGCACGCTGGCATGTTCGCGAAGGCGCTTCCGCACGCTATCATCCGTCGCTTAAAGGGTCGCGATCATCAGTTGAATGACAACCTCACGGAGGTTGCGAACGACATCAGGCGATACCAATACGGAAAGGAGCGCAGCAACTGCCCAAAAATTTAACCACCAAGACTCGAAAACACTAAGACACAAATCTCCAATTGTTAGACTAGTTCGTGTCTTTGTGTCTTCGAGTCTTCTTAGGAAGTCTCTGCGTCTCGGCGTACTCTGCGTCTCCGCGTTAAGGTCGGCCAAGCACGTTTCAACGCAGAGGCGCGGAGAACGCCGAGACGCAGAGAAGAAGTTTCATTTGGTTATCTGCTTTTCGTCAGATAAGCAGGGATGCTTGGTGGATAAGTTTTTGCGCAGTCGCTGCAGACCACTAATTCAAGAGCCGAAGTTGCTTTG
>JBKPQV010000472.1:0-12238 GCA_046734235.1 Acidobacteriota bacterium | reverse complement strand
CTTGCTGACCTCGAAGAGTAAACTCTTGAGAAATCGGACCAGGACAAACGAGCCAAGCAATCCGATCACAATCCCGATCGTCGTTATCGTCAGCCCCTTTCCCAAAACCAGCTTAAGTACAGAAGTTTTTCTGGCTCCCAGTGCTATCCGCACCCCTATCTCTCGAGTTTGTTGTTTGACGTTCCATGAAATAACACCATAGATACCCACGATTGCCAGCAGAAGCGATGCAGCAGCAAAGGTCGAAGCGATAAAAGTGTTGAACCAACGTAGCGAAAGCGATTGATCCACCACTTCACTCATCGTCCGTACCGCGAATGCGGGTTGGTCGGGATCTATCAAACGTATTGAGTTGAGTATCGGAGTTGCTAGTGAATGTGGGTCAGCAGATGTTCGAACAACTAACGACATGCGATCTCTCGCACGCTGCCAGTAGTTCCAATAAATTTGCAGACGCTCGTCACTTTCGAGTTTTTCGTGCCGTATGTGTCCGACTATACCGACAACTTCTGCCCAGGGACTTGTTGGTCCACTTCGAACTCGCTTCCCAATAGGGTTGTCGCCCGGCCATGCACGGTCCGCCACTTGTTCATCTAGAATAACGACAAGTGGAGAATCCTTATTGTCTTGTTCGGTGAAGAGCCTTCCGCGCAATAGTGGAATGTTCATTGTTCGCAGATAGTCGGGCGTGATCGTTGTGTCGTCTGTCGCCGACAAACTGCCCGGATCCTGGCCTCCCTGTCGTTCAAACTCAATTGTTGAAAGACCACTTGGACCAGAGAGCGGTAAACGATTTCCCATTCCTGCGGATTCGACTGCCGGCAGGGCTTTCACCTTTTCGAGGATGCTCTGACAAAGTGCCGCGACCTTCTGATCTTCTTTGTACTTATTTCGCGGAATCGCAAGTCGCATACTCAGCACTCCGCCCGAGCGAAAGCCGGGGTCTACCTCTTTGAGTGCGACAAACGTTCGAATCAACAATCCAGCGCCGGTCAGCAACATTACCGTCAACGCAACCTGACTAACTACAAGCAAGTTTCTGATTCTGGTCTTGTTATTGGTTGACGTCCGCGAGTCGTGACGCAACGTCGAAACTAGATCCGAACGTCTCATGTGGAAGAGCGGAATGATGAGAACGAGCGCGGAGGTTAATATCAATAAGCCAACGCTAAACAGCATCACCGGTGCATTGACTGAGATCTCATTAGCTCGAGGCAAAGTTGCCGGCATTAAAGTCAGTAGTGATCTAATGCTCTGATGTGCGGCTATGATTCCGATAATTGCTCCAATCGCCAGAAGCGGTAACAACTCAGCAAAAGCTTGCATCAGTAGCTGCGGCCAGGACGCGCCGAGGGCGGTGCGAACTGCAGTTTCACGACTGCGTGTGAGTGTGCGAGTGAGCAGTAAATTCGCCAGGTTACAACAGCCAATCAAAAGCAGTCCGATTGATGCGGCGAGCAGTGTCACGAGTGGTTTTACGGATGAGCCTGCGATGTTTTCTCGCAAGGATTCGACGCCAAAACTAACGAACTGCTTTACTGGATACTGTTGCGACAACCGGGCTGCGATCGTCGTTAGTTCGTTTTGTGCCTGGGCCATCGTAACGCCGGGTCTTAGACGAGCAATAGCTAGATGACCATAACCAGTGCGAGTTTGAAAATCTGCTGGATTGATGGTGAGTGGTGTCCAAATTTGTATTTCGCGATTTGGATACTGAAAGTTCGGATCCATTACGCCAACAACAGTGTAAGGAACATTTTCTAACCGGATGTTCTTGCCAATGATGTTGGGATCGCTACCGTAGCGCCGCTGCCATAATCCGTGACTGAGAATTACTTTGCGATCCATGCCGGGTTGATTCTCTTCCGGTGTAAAGTTGCGGCCTAACAGCGGCTCGACTTTCAACAACGGCAATAGGTTTGCCGGAATGCCTGAACCCTGTAGCCATTCAGGCTCTCCGTCACCTGACAAATTGTAGTTTGCGCTGGCGCGTAAGATCGCGATGTCTTCAAATGCTTTACTTTGTTCTTTGATATCGCGATGGTCCGCCGCTGCCACGGGAAGTCGATCTACTTGCGGCGTATGGGTCCAAAGTGCAACTAGTCGTTCGGACTCCGCGTAAGGGAGGGGCCGTAAGACGACGCCATAGACAACACTAAAAATAGCTGTCGTTGCTCCGACGCCGAGTGCCAGGGTGAGAATAACTACCAGCGAGAAGCCGGGGCTTTTTTGAATCATCCTCAAACCGAAACGCAAATCCTGAACGAAGCGAGCAAGAAACGCCCAGCTCCACATCTCACGAGTAACTTCCTGTATTAGAGTGATATTTCCGAACTCGCGAAGCACTTTTTCCCGCGCTTCTTCTGGAGACGCACCACGTTCGATTCTTTCCCGGATGGCCAGCTCGATATGATTACGAATTTCGGTTTCCAGCTCAGCGTCTTTGCGCTTGCGGCTTTTCCAAAAACTCATTGTTCACCTTCTTTAACTGGATGAAGGATGCCGGCCATCGCTTGCGAAAGCTTTTCCCAGTTCGACCGCTCGTGGGCCAGCTGATTTTTTCCTAACGCGGTTAGTTCATATGATTTGACCTGTTGGTTGTTGTCGGAGATGGTCCACTCGGCTTTGATCCACTTTTTGCGCTCAAGCCGATGCAAAGCCGGGTAAAGAGAGCCGGTATCAACTTGCAAAACGTCGCCCGAATCTGCGCGAATCGCCTGGCTAATGCCGTATCCGTGTCGTGGTCCCCATTGCAGCGTCTGAAGGATGATCAAGTCGAGCGTTCCTTGAAGAAGTTCGATCCGATTCTCATATCGCCGTTTCACAAATGTGGACTCCTCGTTTTCAGGGTGTAGGCACTCTACATCATGGGATGTAGTTTGTCTACACCCTTAACTAAGCTATTGCAAAATTTCATTACTGAACAGCTGGAAATACCAGCAACCGCAGTTGGTGGATTGTTCATAACCGCAGATTACGCCGATTGAAAGATCCAACGCCTTCAGACGAAGAATCTGCGTAATCTGTGGACGAATTCTTTCTGGTGTACTGACGCCTGATCCAATTTCCCTCTGGTTTACGCGTTATCTAATATGAAAGTGGCGACCTGGATAAAACGACTCGGATTGTGGGGATTTCTTTTTTTCCTTGTAAAGGGATTGATCTGGTTAATAGCGCCAACAATATTCGCCATCTGGGCAACTAGCTAGAACGTTTCTCGAAGGTTGATCCCCGGTTTGGCACAATACCACCAACCGCAGTTGATGGATCGTTCATACCCAGCCTACAGCAGCACTCATCAATGAGCTGCACGAATACCACAACCGGTTGGTGGATCGTTAATAACCAACCTACAGCAGCACTCATCAATGAACTGCACGAATACCACCAACCGCAGTTGGTGGATCGTTCATACCTAGCCTACAAAACCGCAACGACCACACACGATTGAATACCACCAACCGCAGTTGGTGGATTGTTCATACAACACTACGAAGATAAGAACTTCTTTAACAGGGCGGTCGGCAAATCACCACAACTACCAACATATGCGGACGGCTGCCAGAGCTGATTGATCCCTGCCTGAATCATTCGCGCTGGCCATTTCGTACCCACGAATTGCTGCCCTTTATTCATCAATATTAGTGCACACTCTTCAACGCTCATCTTCGGAGTGGTTCGCACTATTAAGTGAGTGTGATCCGGCAACATCGAAGCTCGATCCAAGGCAAAGTTATTAGTCAAAGCGACTTCTAGCCACTCGCCGACAGTGCTTCACCTAACTGAGAATCGAACACACTCTTTCGGAAAGCAGTGGAAAAGACCAGATGATATTTCAGGTCAAAAACGGCGTGCGCCACTGATAACTGCGTTGGATTAGGATTCTGAAACCGGAATACGGGTGGCAACGGACGAATGTCATAACCATGATGCGAAGCTTGATTGTCCAGGTAGCTTTGAGCAGCCTCCAACCGCACTTTGCCAGAGGTACGAGCTAGATAACCACGTGCCCAAAGCGGCGGCCTTATTTCAAGTTGCCGGCATAGAAAATTGGAGCTTTCGCCCTTAAGTTTCTTTAGCACGGTAGAGATCGTGTGCTCGGGCTTGAGACTGAGAAGTAACTGGACGTTGGTAGGCTCAAGCTTCATTTCCAAACCGTGATAGTCGTAAAGGCCGTAGACTCGTTCTAACACCTCCGACAGAAGCTCTATGGCACGGAACTCTCGACGACGATGGGTGAAAAAGCAAAGGTGGTAGTGAAGCTGATAAGGCCCACTCAAGGTGAGTGTAAGGAGTGAGGAACATGGCGGAAGGATACCTTTGTATTTCTAAGAAATGAAGCGACGAGTTTAGTAGGTTAGGTATGAACGATCCACCAACTGCGGTTGGTGGTATTCGCTCGTGTTCTGCCGTGGCGTTTTCAGTAGGTTAGGTATGAAGGATCCACCAACTGCGGTTGGTGGTATTTACTCGGGTCCAGTAGCTACGGGCTAGTAGGTTAGGTATGAACAATCCACCAACTGCGGTTGGTGGTATTTACTCGGGTCCAGTAGCTACGGGCTAGTAGGCTAGGTATGAACGATCCACCAACTGCGGTTGGTGGTATTCGTGCAGCTCATTGATGAGTGCTGCTGTAGGCTAGGTATGAACGATCCACCAACTGCGGTGGTGGTATTGGGTTTTTTTAAGGCTTTTCTTCTCCTGGATGATACGAGGCCTCGAGATTAGCCTTGATCTCCGTCAAATCAAGCAACGACGGCTTGAACTCTCCGCGCGCATACAACGCTGCCTGGTCCATGAAGTGAGGACTTTTAGGATTACCACTGGCACCGAAAGTATGAACGGAGAGTGCTCGGACCTTTGGTCCAAATTCGACGACGCTAATATAGGTCCCACCTGCAACTCCGTACCGCCGCTTTTGTCCGCGAACTGGTGCTACATAGACAGTGAAGACTGCACCATCATTGCCATTCACACCCTTAACCGGAAGACTCCCCCTCGAGTCTTGAAATTCTTCTGCCTTGCTCTCATCCAGACGTTGGAGCCGACTTATTTCACCCCACGCAACCTTCCACGTGCCGAAATCACTTTGTAGGGTATTCACTACGTCCAACAAAAGCACAACTTGTCTGTCGGGTTTGTCCGCGGCCTGGTTTGGTTCCCTCCGTACCCGATCGTTCCACATGCTAAAAAGCGTCATCGCAACTGACTGGTTATCACTTTTGCGATTCCAGCGTGTAAGTTCGTCGTTAATTTCACGAAGTTGAGAATGAGCATTTGAAGCAGCTTGTTTTGCGAGATGATCCTTCAGCGCAGCCAGGAGGCCCGGAAGTCGTTTTTCTGCATTAAAAACCCTAGTGTCAAATGCCAGCTGCTTCCAGTCATCGAAGGTGAACTTGGGTTTAGATGACAGTAAATCACGCGATATTGCGCCGCGTGGATTGTCGCCTTCCTGAACCATGTATTTTGGATACTGCTTCGGTTCGGGATTCCCGTCGCTAGTCAGAAGAAACGGCGTGGTGTTGCAGTTCTGCATCCAACCGGTTTTGGGATTTGTCAGCTGCGGCAGTTCATCAATTGTGTGATAGCCCTGCCACTCGGTCGCCGGGTCGCTACCATCGACGGCTTTTGTCCAATCAAACCGAGGATCGCGGCGCGGCACTGCGCCGTTGTAGAGGTACCACGTATTGCCCTGGCGGTCTGCATACATGACGTTTCCAAAAAGCATGTTCAATGGTGACATTGCCCGTTTCATTGCAGCTAACGAGTTAGCTTTCGTCATGTCGTACCATTCACGCAACCAGCCGTCCGCTTCAAATTTAGCCATTCGTATTGCAAGTAGTTTTCCATTACGCTCACCGACTATTGGCCCATGATGAGTTCTGCGCATCTTAAGCGAGCGGGTGTCCAATCCTGTCGCCGTTTTGACTCGAATCTCTTCAACGTGTTCAGTGGCGAGCCGGTATCCGTTGCCATACTTATAAGCAAGAGGACGGGATGAATCATCAAAGGTTTCGATGTAGACGTCGGTCAGATCAGCTGCATTGTCAGTGCTAACCCACCCACAGTTCTCGTTGTGTCCAACGTACGGCAGTGGGAATCCAAACCTTGTATAGCCAGTGAAATTCCAGCCCTCATCGCTGTGAACATGTCCTTCATAGACTTGTCCTGGCCCAAAGAAAGGCAGGTGTGGATTAATAAAGAGCATTGCCTTACCAGTCGCGCTCTTCGTTGGGCCAATTACCCAGCCGTTTGAACCAGTGTGCTCCCTTAGATCGTTTTCAACTTCGGCAGTCTGAGGTTGACTGTCGCGAAGGCTGGGGTCTCGTGCGAATCCGTTCTGGTAGTAGTTGTAACGAATGAAGGCCAATGTGTACCACGGCTCGATCTTCGAGAGCAGTCGAGGGTGTACTTCCGGGTGACGGCTTAGAAAGTAGTTGAAGCCGGCCGCGAACCCATCGCAAATTGAACGCATTTGGCGGTTGAGCCTGGCATATTCTTCGCGCGCCAGCCTGGGGATCTCGAGCGCATGATTAAGGCGATCTTCATTTAGACTGGACTCACCATACAACTCGGAAGCTCGGCCTAACGAGTTGACAAAATTTTCTTCAACACGCCAAAAATTATCTTCAGCTTGCGCGTAGGCGAATCCGAAAGCGGTGCTCGCATCCGTTCTGCCGAACACATGCGGCACGCCGTAATTGTCGCGATAGATCGTGACCGAACTCGCGAGCCGATCCATCTCGGCGGCGCTCGTGAATTTAGTATTGCGACGAGTACTCATGTCAGATGAATCCAGGCCATTCGAAACAACACTTGCGCCGCCGACACAAATTATTACGGCGAGTACTAATCGTAGAGCATTCATAGTTGTCCTCGCATGGATTTAGACTTGCTTGAAATAAATGAATACGTTAGAAGAGTGTTTAAGACAAGGCCCTTCAGCACTTAACGTTAGCGGATCTAACCGTCTGGGTTCAATTCTTGTCATAGAGTACGCAGATTCTGCACCCTCACTGGTAATCGTTTGGTCAAACTAGATATCGTTGTAGCCTGTAAATTCAGATCTATCAAGGTCCAGTTGAATAATGAAACGTTGCCCCCAATGTAATCGTGTTGAAACTGACGACACGCTTCAGTTTTGTCGTATAGATGGCGCTTCTTTGGTTGATGGTACCCCGGCGACTAGTGAGGAATTAGGAACGATCCGACTTGGTTCCACACCAGTAAGTAGCGAGCTGAAAACCACAATTCTGCCGTCACCGGTTACCAGCGGCACGCTAACAACGCCGACAACCGAAACACCTGTTGTTCCAGTAAACAAAGTAAAAACGAGTGAGCTGAAGCAGCCCAAAAAGCGAAAAGTGTTTTTCCTCGTTGGGCTCCTAATAGTTGTCATTGCCATCAGCATTGGCGCTTATTTACTGATATCGAAAAAGAAGCAAATCCCTATTCAGTCAATCGCCGTCATGCCGTTCGTCAATGAGAGCGGTAATGCTGATGTTGATTATCTCTCTGATGGGATGACTGACACGCTCATCAGTACTCTCTCTCAATTAACGAATTTGAGTGTCAAGGCGAGGTCCTCCGTGTTTCGTTACAAAGGGAAGGACACTAATGCCCAGACAATTGGAAAAGAACTAAATGTACAGGCGATCTTGAACGGTCGCTTCGCCCAACGCGGCGATCAGCTGGCACTTACGTTGGAGTTGGTCGACGCACAGACGGAAAATGTGATTTGGAGCGAACAGTACAACCGTCCGCAGGCGGAGCTGGTAAAACTTCAGACCGATATCGCTCGTGATGTATCGAGCAAACTAAGAACTAAACTTTCTGGTGTTGACACACAGAAACTAGCCAAGATTTACACGACAAATCCTGAAGCCTTCCGGTTATATTTGCAGGGACGTTTCTATTGGAACAAACGGGAAGAGCAAGACGTCAAAACCGCAATCGATTGTTTCGAAAAGGCTATTGGTCTTGATCCTAACTATGCTCTAGCCTACACAGGTCTCGCCGACTCCTATGCAATTCTGGCCAGTTTCAGTTTTGCTCCACCAACAGAAGCTATACCGAAGGCACGGGGCTACGCTCTAAAAGCGCTATCGCTTGATAATACTCTGTCCGAGCCTCACACGACGCTTGGACTGGCAACCTTTCAATTCGATTACGACTTCGTCGGCGCAGAAACTGAATATAAGCGTGCGATCGAACTAAATCCCAACTATGCAACTGCGCATCAATGGTACGGCGAGTTACTCGGTGCTTTGGGGAGGTTTGAGGAAGCGCAGGCCGAATATCGTAAAGCTCTGGATTTGGAGCCTCTATCCCTTCCTGTCAATTGGGATTATGGCAGGCTACTCTACTTGGAGCGAAAATTCGACGAGTCATCCGCACAGTTTAAGAAAGCTCTCGATTTAGATCCCGGATTTGCGCGTACACGCCGAAGTTTGGCTGAGGTCTACAGAGCAAAGAAAGACTACGCCAACGCGATTGAAGAAATGGCTCGATACTATGAAGGAAGAGGCCAGCCTGATAATGCCGCATTGGTGCGACAAACGTTCGCGAATGGTGGCTGGACGGCATACTTGCAGTTAGTTGTTGCCGACGACTCACCGCTCAAGGAGAGGAATTCGCCCAAGGCTAAGGCGTACTTGGAGCTTGGCGACTTAGATAAAGCGTTCGCTCAATTAGACGAAGGTTACAATACTCACGAGTCGACTCTCATCTGGCTCAAGGTGGAACCACAGTTTGATCCCCTTCGGTCTGATGAAAGGTACCAGGAGTTAGTAAGGAAATTACGGTTTCCGTAGAATCCATACCGAATGCCCGAACTGATCCCACCAGACACCAACTTTGGACGCTACACGATAATTGAACAGATCGGAGTGGGCGGAATGGGCCAGGTGTATCGGGCGAAGGACAACAGTGAACTGAATCGCACGGTGGCGATCAAGATCCTGCCAACAGATCTAGCCGCTGATCCGAAATGGATGCGACGTTTTATCAGAGAGGCCAGGACTGTTTCTGGTCTCAACCATCCAAATGTCCTCACTATTTATGAGTTTGGACAAGTTAGTGCCACTCGCTTTATCGCGATGGAATATGTTGACGGCGTAACACTCCGTGAACTCATGGCAACTCAGTCTTTAAACCTTCACGAGGTGCTCGAGATTGCGATGCAGGTGGCGGCGGCGCTTGATGCGGCACACGAAGCCCACGTGATCCATCGCGACATAAAACCCGAAAACATAATGGTTCGACGGCGTGATCGGATCGTAAAAATCCTCGACTTTGGTTTAGCAAAGCCAGTCGCACCACGACGTGGAGACATGCCATCAGGTGGTTCTTTGGGACGCTCGCTCACTCCTGTGCTGACAGAGCCTGGAATCGTGATGGGAACCGTGAATTACATGTCACCGGAACAATCAATGGGGTTGCAAGGTCTCGATTACCGAACTGACATTTGGAGTCTCGGGGTTGTGCTTTATGAAATGCTCACCGGACAACTGCCTTTCAGCGGCAAAGATGTTTACGAGCAGGTTGTTGCAATTCAGGATGAGCAGCAGCCACCGTTATCAAGATTTGCTGAACATGTGCCAGAACAGCTAGAACAAATAGTGAGCAAGGCGCTGGCGAAGAGTCCCGATGATCGATATCAAACGACCAATGCCTTGTTGATAGATTTGCGTAACCTAAAGCGTAAGTTGGAAGTCGATGCTGAGCATGATCGTGCGGCACTTTTTGATCGCCGGGTTGCTACAACTATTGGCCATCCAGGTGTTATCCCTAGGCCCGGATCGTTTTCATCAACTCAAAGCACACAACATCCGGTTTCGAGTGCCGAGTACATTTTTAATCAGGTTAAGTCGCACAGGCGTACCGTGTTGGCCATATTGGGAGCGCTTACAATCATCGGGGCGTTAAGTTTTGTTTCGTATCTCAGGCATAACCGGGCGGCTCTCCTCACTGACAAAGACACCATTCTGCTAACTGAATTCGACAACAAGACCGGCGAAGACGTCTTTGACGGAACTCTGAAGCAAGGTCTCGCGGTCCAATTACAACAGTCGCCATTTCTCGACATCTTTCCGGATCAGCGTGTGAGGGCAACTTTGCAACTGATGAGCCTTTCTCCAGATGAACGCGTCACGAGTGAGCGTGCGCGTGAGATTTGCCAGCGACAGGGTTTAAAGGCCTATATCACCGGAACCATCGTGAAGTTTGATCGCAACTATTCGATCACTCTCGAGGCGCACAACGGTCAAAATGGTGATCAACTTGCATTGGTGCAGGTTGAAGCTGAAGGAAAAGATCAAGTGCTCAAGGCGCTTTCTCAGGGTGCAACTGAATTGCGGGAAAAACTTGGTGAGGAATTGAGTTCGATCCAAAAATTTGACGCCAAGCTCGAAGTGACAACCTCTTCGCTAGAAGCACTCAAAGAATACGCGCTTGGCAGAAACGAACAGGACAAAGGAAGGTCGTTTAAGGCTATCGAGTTTTATAAGCGCGCAACTGAAATAGATCCAAACTTCGCAGTTGCGTGGCTGGGATTGGGTCTTCAATACTCGAATACTGGTCAGCAGGGAATGGCATCAGAGAGTTTGACCAAAGCATTCAATCTTGTGGAACGAGTCAGTGAAACTGAACGGTCGCGGATTGTTCATTTCTACTATCAGATTGTGACCGGAGAACTCGAAAGAGCGATTGAAGTTCAAGAGGAGTATGTCCACAATTATCCTCGCGAAGCTCGTGGGCCAGGTAACCTTGGTAATCTTTATTCAATAGCCGGTCAGTATGAGAAAGCAGTTGCTGCCACAAGTGAAGCCTTACGCCTCAACCCAAACACCACCATCTGGCCAGGAAATCTCGCGGAATCTTTAATACAACTAAATCGCATCGCCGAGGCCAAACAGGTTTGCGAACAAGCGCTCGCACAAAAATTGGACAGCACTAGCATACGCGAACGCCTCTACGTGATTGCCTTCATCAATGGCGACTCACAGGGAATGCAAGATCAAGTAAGCTGGGCCAACGGTAGACCAGATGAATATCGAGCGGTTTACTGGCAAACACAAGCAGCCGCATTTGGCGGTGAGTGGAAAAAGTCGGCAGAGCATCTCAAGACCGCTACCGAGTTGGCGTTACGTGCCGAGGCCAGAGAGGTTGTGGCCGGCTATACAGCTGATCAGGCTGTGCGTGCAGCGTGGTTAGGAAAATCCGGGGAAGCAATCACTTTGGCTGAGGGCGCTTTAAAGATTGAACGTACGCGTCGAGTACTCCGGGGCGCTGCGTTTGCATTTGCCTATGCCGGCAAGGCGGCCCTGGCCCAATCTCTAGCGATCGAAATAGAAGCGAAGTTTCCTAAAGATACTCTGCTAAACAAACTCTGGCTTCCACAAATAAGAGCCGCGGTTGAACTTTCGAAAGGGAATGGTCAAGCAGCACTGGAGCAGCTGGAGTTGGCAAAACAATACGAACCAGCCGGAGAACTCCGCTCGCAGATCTTGCGTAGCATGATTTATTTAAGATTGAACAAATCAGCCGACGCTGCGGCAGAAGCGCGCAAGATAATTGATCACCGCGGCGAGGGGCCCCTTTCGCTAGTCTGGGCGCTAGCCCACTTGCAGCTGGCGCGCTCGTCTGTAATGGCGGGCGACTCGACGCAGGCACGAAAATCATATGAGGAATTTCTCGCTTTATGGAAAAATGCTGACAAAGATTTACAGCCGTTACTTGAAGCGCAAAAGGAATACGACAGACTGAAATGATTCTTCAAACAACTCCCAAACTTGAAGGAGAAACAAATGCCCCCAACAAAACTAGCCCACGTGGTCTATATGACCAGACGTTATGAAGAAATGCTCGACTGGTACCAGAAGGTGTTCGAAGCAAAGATTCAATACAAGAATCCGGCGCTTGCATTTCTCACTTATGATGACGAACACCATCGTTTCGCTATCGCAAACATGGATGCCTTTGATGCAAGCGGATCAGTCGCAGATCTGCCAAAGGGTGTCGGTGTGAATCATGTTGGTTATACATACTCCAATCTGGGTGATCTACTCGAGACTTATGATCGTCTGAAGCAGCTTGGTATCACACCTTACTGGCGCATCCATCATGGAATAACTTTGTCGGTTTATTATCAAGATCCCGATGGGAACAGGATGGAGTTTCAAGTAGACTGCTGCGCCAATGCGGAAGAGGCCCACGCTTACATGCAGAGTGACGCCTT
>JBKPQV010000471.1:0-5907 GCA_046734235.1 Acidobacteriota bacterium | reverse complement strand
TCAAACTCATCTGGGAGAACCTTCAGGAAAACAAAATGACGCCATTAGACAGATTTCCGATGGATTTGGGGCTATCGGTGGTTGCCTTGACGAGCTTAGCTTAACGTAACCTTTGCATTTCTCGAAACCGCGGGAAGGCCTAAGTCAAAAGCAGAATTTGTGGATAGCTTGTGAAAGAATATCGACACACCGATTCAATTCTTCAATAGGAACAAACTCTCCTGTTCGATGAGCTTCGCGAATATCACCGGGCCCGATAACTAGTGCCTCACTACCGAGTAGCATCATTTGTCCGCCCTCAGTGCCGAAAGCCACACTTCCGGCTTTCTTGTCCGTGGCGCTCTCCATGAAGCCGACAAGAATGGAGTCTATTGCAGTCTCAAATCCGGAGTCATTCCGCTCACAATTCACTTCGCACACAAAGTCAGGATCAGCCGCACTTTCTTCTTTGATTGCAGCATCAAGAAGATCAAGCACCAGGTCCGGTTTTTGAGTTGGGATGGGCCGCCACTCGAGTGTAAATCGGCATTCACCGGGGATCACATTCTTCGCTGAACCCCCCTTGATGATGCCAACATTCAACGTGGTGAACGGCGGATCAAATCCATCGTGACGATCTTCCTTTAGCTGCTCTGCGATTAACTCGAGTCGCCGAATTAACCGCGCAGCGCGGGTAATAGCAGAAGCGCCCAATGCAGGATAGGCACTATGTGATTCACGACCACGAAGAATCACCTCCGCTAGCGCATACCCTTTGCCGGCCCGAATTGGCCGCAGCGATGTGGGTTCGCCAATAAGGCTGTAACGAACTTGGAGCGGTTTGATCTGTGCGAGATATTTTGCGCCTCGCAGACCAATTTCCTCGTCGGCAGTAAAGATCAAGGCAAGCGGGTTTTGTAACTGGCTGGGGTCGATGCTGGTAGCCGCGGTCAGTGTTGCGGCAATGAAGCCTTTGGTATCACATGAGCCACGGCCAAAAAGTTTCCCGTCACGTTCAGTAAGATTAATTGCTTCGTTCCAGTTTGGATCGTACGGGACGGTATCGGTATGGCCCACAAGTGCCAAACTTACCTCAGTTTGTTCGCCGAAATGTGCGCCAGCAAGTGCAACCAAATTGATTTTTTCAACTTTGTTTTCGTCAACATAGGAATAGCGTTGAACAACAAAACCTGCGGCCTGACAGCGGCCTTGAAGATAACTAACGAGCTCCTCGTTTGAACGTGATGATACTGAATCGATTGCTACTAATTCTCTGAGCGTTTCTTTAGCGTTCATGGATCATTGCCACAGTCGTGTTTGGAGTGTTGTGAACTCGTTGATTATCTCTTCTTGTAATCGGTGTTGGCCATCTTCGACAATTCGCTTTCCACCAACTACGACATCCTTGATGCTACTGCGAGAGGCTGAAAAAACCAGATTTGCGAGCAGGTCCTGGGAAGAAGCCCCGACAATTGCAGGGTCGTCAAGATCTACCGTAAAAAAATCGGCGAATGAGCCAGGCTGAAGTTGCCCTTTATCAATGCCAAGACTTCGCGCTCCGCTGACGGTTGCGCATTCATATAATCGAGAAGCAAGACTCGAAGCAGCGTTGTTATCCACCGGCGCCAAAACGTTGCGTTCCTTCTTTTGGAGGCGCAGGTGATATTCCAACTCTCGCGCGTCTTCGAAAAGATCGATTTGAGTTTGGCTGTCGCTACCTAACGAAACCGGAACGCCAACCTGAAAGTATTCCGCCACAGGAATCACACCGTCCCCCAGGTTTCTTTCCGTAGTGGGACAAGCACAAACATTAGCTCGCGCTTTAGCCATCGCTTCGATTGCTTTGGGGGTGACGTGAATTGCATGTACAGCAGTGAACCTCTCATTAAGCAGGCCCTCTGTTTCAAGCAGTGCAACAGGTGAACGACCATACTCTTCTATACACGCGGAGACTTCGGCGGGCTGTTCTGCAACGTGCATGTGTACTGGAAGAGTTTTTTGAGCCGCAAATTTGTCGACCGCTTGCAAATATTCAAGCGAGACGGCGCGAACACTATGCGGAGCAGCTCCGATCCATACCCTGGCCGAATCGGTCGCCCCAAGCAGCGATTCAAAATTCTTCAAATAGGTTTCCGCATTTTCTATAAAGCGAATCTGCAAGGGGTTTGGCTCCTTTTGAAAACCGGCGCGCTCGTAAGCAACACGCAACAGAGCAATGCGCAAACCGACATCCATCGCCGCCCGAATCACTTCTTTTGCAAGCAGATTTGGATCGTCATAAGGCTTGCCTTCGCGTGAATGATGAATGTAGTGGAACTCTCCCACTGCAGTGATTCCTGAAAGGACCATTTCCAGAAAAGACATGCGAGAGGACGCATAAACATCAGTTGGCTCGAGACGGTTGGCTGCCCGATACATCAGTTCCCGCCAGGTCCAAAAACTATCGGTTGCGTGCTGCGATCGATATTCGGTGCGGCCTCGTATTACGCGTTGAAATGCATGTGAATGAGTATTAATAAGCCCTGGGAGAAGTGCTTTGCGCTTAAGAACGATGGTTGGCTGATCGGAATGAAGATCTGCTGATGATATGGAATCAATACGCCCGTCGCTGTTAACAACAACAGCGTGATCTGCCCGAAATTCGCCATTCGAATAGATTAGTTCGGGCAGCCAAACTTGTTTGATTGACTCAGTCAAAATTCTTAAACGTTCCTGGTAGCCAGTACTTCCCGTGCTGTTGATCTATCGCCAGTGCAGCTTATGCGACGAGGCGCATTGAGAAACCTAACCCTGTATTTCAAGGTCCTGTATAAACTGACAATTCGTTTAGTCGCCTGGTTGGATATCACTACGGGGCCTGGATGCTTCGCTAATAATTCCGCAGTTCTAACTTGATCATCCCAGGAAAAGCCACCGGCACTATAAGCCGTGAATTCTACGTCGTACGGTGGATCTGCATAAACAAAATCGTCGCGTTCCAATTCCACCTCGCTAATGTCGAGGTTGGAAAAGCGCCATTGTTTGAAAACCTGCCTATACCCGTGAAAATCGCTCACATAATTAATACTGGAATATGTTCCAAAGGGAACATTGAATTCCCCACTTTGATTAAAACGACACAGCCCATTAAAGCAGGTCCGATTCAGGTAATAAAAAAGTTGTGCTGCTTCTGGTGTCCCAAGCTTATTACCCCTAGCCAGTTCATTGAAACGATCACGATGTTCATAGAAGAGCGATTCGTCGTTCTCCATTTCGATGTTGACGGAAAGACCCTTCTGCACTTGTCGGTAGAAGTTTATTAGGTGTGGATTTATGTCGTTCAGAATCGCAACCTTGGGCTGAAGAGTTAGCGCTACTGCCAGTCCTCCACAAAACGGTTCAACATACCTTCGGCTAGTGCTTGAATCCCACAAAGCAACAACATGAGAAGCTAGCCAACGTTTCCCTCCAGCCCACTTCAATGGTGGCTTGAGAGGAAGGGTCCCTGTCGCTGACTCTTTTATTTGAATTGTTGCGGCGATAACTGAGTCTCCGAGATGTAAAAAGTTTAAGGTCGGTGAATTAGCTTTCGCCAAAGTGACTTTCCATACACTGAAGACAAACGCAGTGGACGAAAGCCGTAATAAAGCGGATGCAAAGAAGCAGGGATTGTAACTGCTCGCCAATCGGAGATAGTTGGCACAAAAATCGCGCGGATCAGTGACACCAAAGCGTCGCGCTTGCGATCCATGATCTTCAGGTTATAAAGGTTTGTGTCAGTGGAATCGGCTGCGGTTACCGGTGCATCAAATAGTTCTTGAGAAATTCTGGTGGCGAATGTCCTCATAGAATTATCATTATCAACTTGTCTCAAAACTTCTGCTGGCGCTTTTATCTCAAACAGGGTCTCCACCAGCATTAATGCCAGGCCAAGTATTCGAGTCGCTCTTGCCTTTACCGTACGCTCGACGACAGAACACCAGACAGACTCGTCGAGCGTGCGAATTAGTTCAGCCACTGAAGAAATCCACTCCAGCCTGCGCCAGAGATGCTTCGCTCCATGCATTGCCTGATAGAGAAGCAGATCCGCAGGGGAGAACGTATCGACTTGAACACCAGCTAGCGATACCGGACGCAGGCGAGTCATTACCTCGTCGGCATTCAACCCAAACACAAATGTTTGTGGGGTTAAGCCCCAGTGTAAATCCACGACGGTAAACCAATCATCACGCATGAATTGGATTTCACAGTGGGATGATCGGTGCGAGGACAACTGCGCGGGGGTCAGCTTAGGCTGCATTTCAAAACCGAGTGACTCTAAAAGTTCCCTGGCATGAAGAAAATGCTCGGGCGGAATTAGTACGTCTATGTCCCCCGTCTGGCGTAATGCAAGTTCACCGTAAACTTGCTCAGAAAGTATCGGTCCTTTAAGGACCGCTGTAGGAATACTATTTTCACGAAAGAGTTTTGCAACCTTAACAGCTTGACTCGCGAGGTAAAGGACACCTTGGCTGTTAGCCACCGACTCCTGCTTCAGCTGAGTTCGAATGTAACTTGGAAGGAGATCTCCCACTGCCTGGTTGGTGTGCTTATGGAGCAGTGGAATTAGTCCATGTTGTCGCGCAGTTAGAACGATGTAATCCCAATCGGGTTCCTTCCTAGCAAGATTTCGGAGTATCTCCGCATCGCCGGGGCCCAGCTCCCGTCGAGCAACAGAGAGAAGGATTTTTTGTTCGTTTCCCCAAACTTTCATCTAGTTTCCTGCGGAATCGCGTGCTCTGCCATCATTTGTCGAGTCCAGGATTCGGCGTACAAACCCTTCATCGCGAGTAATTGGAGATGATTCCCCGATTCAACGATCTGTCCGTTTTGCATAACATGAATTATGTCAGCATGCATTGCTGTTGTGAATCGATGAGTTATTACAAGTGAAGTGCGTCCGGCTGCTAAATTACGAAATCGAAGTAACCAATCTGATTCGGCCCATGGATCCAGGGCGCTTGTCGGCTCGTCGAGAATAATGATTTCAGCTCGCCGAAGAAACGCCCGCGCCAGCGCGATCCTTTGCCATTCACCAACGCTTAGCCCAACACCGCCCGAAAACCATTTACCAAGTAATGTCTTTTGTCCTTCAGGTAGTCTTGCCACTATCTCGTCGGCGCCCGCTGCATGCAGCGCATTTTCAACTTCAGTTTTGGACGGTTTCGCGTCAATCTGCCCGTAGATAACATTCTCTTCCACCGTATTGTTATAGTGAAAAGGTTGTTGAAAAAGGACGGTGATTAAACGACGCAAATCAGCAAGCGGTATCTCTTTAAGATTTGCGCCATCAATCTTGATACAACCCTTATCCGGATCGTAGAAACGGCAAAGAAGCTTTACTAGAGTACTTTTACCGGCACCATTTGGCCCAACGATTGAAACAATCTTCCCCGCCGGAATTCTCAAGTTGAAGGCCCCCAGGGCTTCGGTGGTCGCGTCGGAATATTTAAACGTTACCTGCTCAAACGAAATCTCATTAGTTATTTTTACAATTTTCCTGGCTTGAGAGGGCGCCACATCAACCACATTGGTCCGCAGACTTAAGAACTCAAACAAATTTCCAAGAAACAAACTGTTTGCGTAAAGCTGGCCAACGTTTTCAAGTGTCGTTCTCATTAGACGTTGTCCTTGATTAAACGCTGCATAGATGAGCGCTAGCTCTCCCAGCGTTACCAACCCAAGCAGGGCTCTCCAAACCATTAAAATCATTGCTGCGCCAATGACAGCGAGTGCAACCAAACCAGCTAACAATTCGGCTATTGCTTGTTTGCGAACCAAGCTAAGGTGTTCACGGCGTAGTTTTTGACGGAGGGTTCGATGAAGTGACTGGAAGTACTTACCTAAACCAAATAACCGGAGTTCCGCTGCGGCCTCTGAACTAGTCAGCAGCCAATCGTAATACCAGGT
>JBKPQV010000470.1:0-8432 GCA_046734235.1 Acidobacteriota bacterium | reverse complement strand
AGGTGGCGCTGTGGGGATATCGGCTATCAACACAATTCTTTCCGTCATCGGTGTCGATCTCGAAACATTGCGACCGATGCCTACCGTCGAAGGTCACGCAGTGCCAGGCGGTTATTCGGCACAGGCAGTAAGACCCATTGCTTTACGAATGGTGAGTCAACTTGCTCTCGGCATCCCTGAAGGAATCACCATTAGCGGGATTGGCGGTATTGAGAATTCGCACGATGCCCTCGAATTTTTCTTGTTGGGTTCTTCAACAGTCCAGATCTGCACCGGAGTAATGCTTCAGGGCGTAAAGATGGTTGATGAGTTGAAGGGCGGTGTCGAGAAGTTCATGACCGATAAGGGCTTTAATTCAGTGCAGGAAATTGTCGGAAAGAGTTTGCCGTATTTCTCTACACACATGGAATTAGTGCAGAAAATGAAGGCAGCGAAGCGTTCGAAAGCTGGGGAGGCCAGCCGCGATAACGAGTGGGCTCAACAGGACATTACTGAGAAAACCGCTGAACTAACGTCAAACTGATTCGCCTTCTCTGTGTCCTCTGTGTCTCTGTGTTCATCAAAGCTCTTAAAGGGTCATGGGTTTCAACACAGAGGCACAGAGAACACAGAGACACGGAGAAAACACAAAGATCAGATATCAAACTCCGCTATCACTGGAGCATGATCGGACGGCTTCTCCCATTTGCGAGGTTCAATATCAATCCAGGTCCTCACGTTTTTCTCGACCAACGGCTTACTGATCCAGATGTGATCGATCCGTAGTCCCATGTTGCGGCGAAACATGCCCGCTCGATAGTCCCACCACGAAAAGTGCCCACCAGCTTCTGTGTGTAAGCGAAAAGCGTCCGTGAATCCCCAGTCTTTTATATGATCTAATGCCGCGCGCTCGGGTTCACTGAACAAGATTCTGCCTTGCCAAAGGCGAACGTCATGCACATCGCGCTCTTCAGGTGCAACATTAAAGTCGCCACAGAGAAGCACGTTCGCCGCCCTGTCGTAATTGTCGTCAAAGAACCCACGCAGTCGGTTCATCCATTCGAGCTTGAAAGCATATTTTTCTGAACCAACCATCTGTCCATTTGGAACATAGACATCGACGATGTTGATGTTGTTCACGTTTGTAGCAATGAGTCGCGATTGCGCGGTTTCATCATCGCCGGGATAACCACGATGGCCGGTTGGACAATTATCGCGAGTTAGAATCGCAACGCCGTTGTACGTTTGCTGACCAAATATCTGACACTGGTAGCCGCGTTCCTGAAAGATTAAAGAGGGGAATTTGTCGTCTGTGCATTTGATCTCCTGCATGCACAAAACGTCGGGCTTAACTAAATCGAGCCAACGAATAACGACAGGCACACGCGCCAGAATTGAGTTAACGTTCCAGGTGGCAATCAGCATTTGTCGAGTTGTGTCCTAATCTTCAGCTCTCTGCGTCTCAGCGTTCTCTGCGCCTTCTTAGAAACTACCTTGAAAACTGTGTAGCTAACGTCAAAACACGAACCATTCCAATCGAACAAGTTGGGAAGGATGGCGTGCCCCGCTGACTCACCCCTACACGAACTCTAGAACTCAATAAATCGTGTAAGGTGAGTCAGCGGGGGCAAGCCACCCTTCCCAACTTGTTCAATTCAAGTTTCATTTTGTTAATCTGCTTTTTCTTGTAAAAGCAGTGAAGCCCTGCGTTGAGAGATCGTATGAAGGCGTGAAAAGTTTTTGACGCAGAGGGCTTAGACAGATGCGACCAGGCCCGTTACCAACGTTCCTCTAATCGGAATGTCGTCCGCGAGAATATGCTCATGCACTGCATGCGCGCCGTCGCCACTAATTCCCATACCGTCAAGCACTGGGATTCCGAGCGCAGCTAAGAAGTTACCATCTGAAGCGCCGCCGACCTGGGCTTCGCCCAGATCGAACTCAATCATCTTTGCGACGCTGCGGGCTGTTTCGAACAACTCAGCAACCTCTGGGGTTCTTTCTAGCGGGGGTCGGTTGATAGCGCCTGCGATGAAGACCTTCACTCGGTCATCGATCGGCCTAATTGATTCGAAGAAACGTTCTAACTGCCTGGATTCCTCTTCGGTTGAAAAGCGAACATCGATCTCGCCTTCTGCTTCAGCTGCAACGACGTTGGAACGCGTCCCACCTCTCACGACCCCAACGTTAAGTGTAATCCCGGAACCACCCTGATTAAGTGCATGCATTCGCTCGGTCTGCCGCGCCAACTCTAGAATTGCACTCGCACCCTTTTCAGGATCAAGTCCCGCATGCGCCGCCTTCCCCTCAACCCTGATCGAAAACATTCCCGTTCCCTTCCGACCCGTT
This sequence comes from Acidobacteriota bacterium, assembly GCA_046734235.1. Taxonomy (GTDB): domain Bacteria; phylum Acidobacteriota; class Blastocatellia; order Pyrinomonadales; family Pyrinomonadaceae; genus PSRF01. The sequence goes on along the minus strand of JBKPQV010000470.1, from coordinate 6,104 downwards.
TTGACACGACCACCAGGAGCGGGAGGCTCCATCACAAATGCACAGCGCGTGTTGCGTCTCTTAGCAACTGCTTCAATTAGGGGCCAACCCGATTGACTGCCTACCTCTTCATCGCATGTCAGAACCAGCGTCACACCGTATTGCGGATTGAACTGTAATCTCTGGAAAGTGCGCAGCACTTCAATGGCCATCGCACAATTGGCTTTCATGTCAAAAGTTCCGGGACCGTAGATCTTGTTTTCCTCTCGACGCCATGGTCGCAATGCAAGCGATCCCAACTCATGCACTGTATCGGTGTGACCGACCAACATAACGTGACCAGTCTGTTGCTGATCCTTGAATGCTTCAATCACGAGGTGTTGACCAAATCCCGGTACATCGACCCGTTCCAGGGCGCAAACGCAATCAATTTTTTCCGCTTCGCTCACGAGCACATCGACGACCGCCTTGCTCGCTGATTCGTTACCGGAGGGTGATTCAATGTCCACGAGCGTCTGCATAAACGACTCGATGCCTTCACTGCGTGCCTCAAAATCGCTCTTAATTCGTCTTGCTAAATCAGATGAGATCAGGGTCATAGGTTGTTCAATTACGCCGTAACGAATGCCGATTTGATTGTCTCTTTGCGAACGGTCAAAGACTCAATGCGAGGAAGGTTTAGCCCAAAGCCGATTCCTGGTTGTTCAGGCGCCTTAATTGTTCCACTACTGCTTACGGTTACTGGAGGTTCGATTATGTCTTCAGACCAGTAGCGAGAACTAGCCGACACGTCTCCCGGCAAGGTAAACCCAGCAAGCGTGGCCATCGCGATGTTGTGTGCTCGGCCAATTCCAGACTCGAGCATACCACCACACCACACAGGAATATTGTTAGTACGCGTGACACTCTCGATGCGCTTTGCCTCGGCATGTCCACCGACTCGGCCAAGCTTTACATTTATTATCCGGCATGAACCCAATTCAATCGCATGGGTTGCATCTTCAGCTGAACGAATCGATTCATCAAGACAGACTGGAGTTTGAATCTGTTGCTGTAATTTCGCATGATCAAAAATGTCATGATGCGATAGAGGCTGTTCCAGCATCATCAGATTGAAATTGTCCAACTCCTTGAAGAGAGGAACGTCAGCTAGTGTGTAAGCTGAATTTGCGTCACCCATCAACCTGATGTTTGGAAACTCTTTACGAACTCGTTCAATGATCTTCAGATCCCAACCGGGTTTGATTTTTATCTTGATGCGTTGATACCCAGCATCGACTTCCTTACGAATCTTCTCTAGCAGAATGTCGGGTGAGTCCTGAATTCCAATCGAGACACCAGACGAAATCTCAGCTTGACTACCACCCAGGTGTTTCCACAACGGGACGTCGAGCTTTTTTGCTTCCAGATCCCAACAAGCATTTTCGAGCATTGCTTTCGACATCCGGTGTCCGCGCACCGGCGACATTACGGCAAAAGCACTCGCAGCGCGGTCGAAGTTGCGACCCACAAGCATTGGCGCAAGAAACTCATACAACGTACTCCAACAAGAGTCTGTCCATTCATCACTGTAAAACGGACCCTCTCCCGCGGTGCACTCTCCCCATCCTTCAGCACCGTCGGCGTCGGTCAGTCGAGCCAGAATAATGCGTCTTTCGGTGGTGCGACCAAAGCTGGTTTCGAAGAAATGAAGGAGCGGTAGGCGAATTTCGCGTAGTTCTATCGACTGAATAAGCAAAGTAGAAGAGTTGTTCCTCCTTGTTGTTCATTATGCCTTTCAGTCAGGAAGTTGTCAGCTTAAGTTGAATGAAGTGTTACCAAACTAAGAACTTTTTTGACTCGGCGATAGAAGATCTGTTTCTCGCTTGATCTTCGATCTGAGAATTGGTAAAAGGCTCACAAATTTTCCTACCGGCCTCGAAAGTTTTTTTCATACCGGTATTCCTCTCAAAAAAGTGCGGAGAACGTCTACTCATACTTTTGGAGAGAGAATCATGCCTATGAATTCGGCCCCATTGCGCTCGCGGAGACGGATTGCGTTTGCTTTAGTGGCGGCGCTATGTGCCGCTTTTATTGTGGTCTACCCGAGCTTTTTCGCAAGAAGCGTGAAGGCGACTTCGTCAACGATACTGATCAGTGAATTTCGAACGCGAGGGCCTGCCGGAGCAAATGACGAATTCATCGAGCTTTATAACGCCACGAATGCTCCAATCGATATTGGTGGTTGGAAGATCAACCGATCGAATGGCACCGGTACAATCAATACACAAGTAACGATCAATGCGGGCACGATGATTCCCGCTCATGGCCACTTCCTGGCAACCAATAGTGCAGCAGGTGGATACAGCGGCAGCGTTGCGGGCAACCAGACTTATGGAACGGGTATTACTGACGATGGTGGCGTCGCCGTTCTTAATCCGTCCAATGTGGTAATCGATCAGGCGGGAATGGGCGCCGGCTCTGCTTACAAAGAAGGCACAGTTCTCAGCCAGCTCACCACCAACGTCAATCGCAGCCACGAGCGTAAACCGGGCAGTGGCAGCGGCAGCAGCACCGATACTGACAACAACGCAAACGATTTTCAATTGATCACGCCGAGCGATCCGCAGAATCTTGCGAGTGCGCCTACACCTCTCGGCGGGAATCAGACGATTACGACAAACTGCCCAACTCCGCTTAGCACGACTCAAGGAACCGCAACCTCAACTGGTGTGAGTGCGACTGATCCGGACGGAACGGTCGTGAGTGCAACCATCACGAGTACAGCTGTTCCCGGCATTACGCTGGATAACTTTACGGCGGCCGCAGCAGTCGGTGGAACAGCAACGGCAACACTCAACGTTTCCAACGCAACTGCCGAGGGAAACTACAACGTCGACATTCAATACACAAACAACGATTCACCGACAGCTCAAACAGCCTCATGTACAGTAGTCGTCAACGTAACGCCAGCATCAACTCCAACACCGACGCCCACACCAACGCCAGGCGTTCCCGGCTCAGTCGTAATCAGTCAGCTTTATGGCGGTGGCGGTAACGCTGGTGCAACGCTGAAGCAGGATTTCATCGAAATCATCAACCACACTGGGGCGCCGATTAGTCTGAACGGCTGGTCCGTGCAGTTCGCATCAGCAACAGCTACAACCTGGAACGTCACGCCTCTTACCAACTTTACCCTCCAACCGGGACAATACTATTTGATTCAGCAGTCGCAAGGCGCAGGGGGTACGGTTGATATTCCCACGCCCGATGCCACCGGAACCACCTTAATGGGAGCGACATCGGGCAAGGCGGCTGTTGTAAGTAACACAACTGCTTTGAGTGGTGCGTGTCCCAGCGGTGCGGGCATTATCGATATGGTTGGCTACGATGGCGCGAACTGCTTTGAAGGCGCCGCCGTACCCGCCCTTACCAACACGACGGCTGCAATCCGAAAGAATGGTGGCTGTCTCGATACCGACAATAACAACAGTGACTTCTCAATTGGAGCCCCCACTCCACGAAACAGCTCGTCACCAACAAACAACTGCGCCGTGCTTTCGGGAATCGGATCAGCCAGTCCGAGCAGCGTACAGGTTGGCGAGAGCTCAACGCTGCAGGTAATCGCTTTTCCTGGCAGCGATCCACCAAGTACCGGAATCGCGGTTTCCGCTGACCTGACCTCAATCGGCGGATCAGCGACACAGGCTTTCTCAGGTATCGGGAACACGTTTACTTTCCCGGCGACAGTCTCAGTCTCAACGACACCAGGACTGAAGACTCTTCCGGCAACGATTACCGATGCGCAAGGTCGCACAGCAAGCACGTCGATCCTGCTTACCGTACAACAACCTCACGTAGTGATCAGTCAACTGTATGCCGGCGGCGGAAACAGCGGCGCCACTTACCAGAACGACTTTGTCGAACTCTACAATCCGAGTGGAATCACATTCGACTTAACCGGCTGGTCCTTACAGTACACGTCGGCGGCTGGCGATGGGTGGGAATTCACCATGCAACCACTCGGAGGCACCATTGCTCCTGGTGAGTACTTGCTGATTGCGCTTGGATCGGGACCCGGAACAGCATCGCCACTTCCCCCGGCGAATATCGTTGGTGAGTTCAACATGAGTGGCACGGCCGGCAAGGTTGCGCTTGTCAACAACTTCGACCCGCTTGTAGGCAATTGCCCGCTCAGCGATAGCAACATCGTTGATTTCGTCGGCTATGGCGCAGGTGCAGACTGCGCTGAGACAGCGAACGCGCCTGGGCCGCCAAACAACGCGTCCGCCATCTTCCGGCTCAACAACGGCGCTACCGATACTGATAACAATTCAACCGACTTTGTCACCGCAGTGCCGAATCCACGTCGTACTGCGCCGATCGTCGAGTTTGGTCCAGCGGTGTTCAACAGTGATCCTCGCAACAACGGTTTCAACGCTCCACGTGATGCAAACATCACGATTAACTTTACCGAGCCGGTCGACGTTGTTGGCAACTGGTTCAACATCAACTGCGCTACGACGGGAAATCATAACGATGCGACCTTCGCCGCCAGCAGCAACGGCAAGACCTACATCATTATTCCGAATGTGAACTTCCTCGCTGGCGAGCAGTGCACTGTCACTATTCTCAAGGATCAGGTTCACGATCAGGATACAGACGACAGCGGCCCCAACACGGATACGCTCGCGCAGGATTACGTAGCGACATTCACAGTCGCGACCGGCACGGCCCCACCATATCCGTCGAGCGTACACTTGACCTTTGGTAATCCGAGTGGCGCCGTCGCTGATCTCAACCAGTTCAATAATTACCTGATGGAGAAACCCGAGTTTGCGATTTCTTACAACAGAGACAAGGGTGGGCCAAACTGGGTGAGCTGGCACCTGACGGATGAGTGGATTGGAAGTCTGGCCCGCGTCGATACTTTTAGAGCCGATCCTGCAGTGCCACCGACGTGGTATCGCGTGCTGGGAACGGATTTCTCCGGCAGCGGTTTCGATCGCGGCCACATGACCCCAAACGCCGATCGCGACAAGGAAACATCGGTTCCAATCAACCAGGCAACATTCCTTATGTCGAACATGGTGGCGCAAGCTCCCGGCAACAATCAAGGGCCATGGGCAGATCTTGAAGCCTTCCTGCGTACGCTTTTACCTGCCAACGAGCTTTATATCGTTGCCGGTCCGGCGGGCGTCGGAGGGACAGGCACCGCGGGTTTTGCGAATACGATTGCCAATGGTCACGTAACTGTGCCGTCGTCGACGTGGAAAGTCGTACTAGTAATTCCGAAGGGCGACAACGACATTTCGCGCGTGACAGCTGCGACCAGAACAATAGCAGTGATCATGCCGAACATCGATAGCATTCGTCCCGATGATTGGCAGGATTACCTGACAACCGTGGATGCAGTCGAAACCCTGACTGGGTACGACTTCTTTGCTAACGTTCCCGACACGATCGAGAACGCAATTGAGGCTGGCATCAACGGCAGCAACCCGCCAGGCACTGAAAACCAATCAACTACTACTGCGGAAGAGACAGCAGGCGACATCACACTTAATGCTGTCAGTCCGCTCGCAACTCCAACTTTCACCTACTCCCATTCAACTCCTGCACATGGACAGTTGAGTGGAACAGGTCCAACGTTTACTTACACTCCAGACCCGAACTATTACGGCCCGGACAGCTTTACTTTCTCCGTCAACGATGGCAGTCGCAACTCCAACAGCTCGACCGTCAACATTACCGTCACCGAGGTTAACAATGGGCCAACCGCCAGCGATGACACTGTTAGTTCGACCGATGAAGATACGCCGTTGAACTTTTCAGCTGCGAATCTCACGGCCAACGATTCTGCCGGTCCCGACAATGAAAGTCTGCAAGCGCTGACCGTCAGTAGTGTCACAGCCACGGCTAACACCCATGGAACCGTGCAACTCAACAGCGGTATTGTGAGTTACACTCCCGCAACAAATTACAACGGACCAGCAAGCTTTAACTATGAAGTTTGCGACAACGGCACAACAAACGGCGCACCCGATTCGAAGTGCACCACTGGCACCGTCAACGTAACCGTCAACTCAGTCAATGATGCACCGGAGCTTTCAGGTGTTCCATCGACAGCTTCGGTCGTCTACTCC
>JBKPQV010000469.1:0-7248 GCA_046734235.1 Acidobacteriota bacterium | reverse complement strand
GTCTTAACGAGAACAAGGCCGACGGCACTATCTAATATACTACCTGTGATATATGGACTGCTCATAAGAAACGCAAGGGAACGTAGCAATTGAATACGGATCCTTCGATTCTTACTCCAATTCAAAACGAATATGGTCGATCTGCTTCAGATAAACAATATCCTTGACAAACAATCGCCAACACGCTTTAATGCCGTTGGCTCTGCATTATGGCAGAGAGTTCTTTACACATTGAACGATTGCACACGATAAAGGCAAACTTGTCGAGAGGCAGGGACGCAAAGCCGTGAGTCTTCTACGGTATAGGTGAAAATAATCACCTTAGTAAGAAGATTGTCTGGCCGCCGAAGGCGATCGAAAGAAGAGACCGCTCGAAATTGCTCCCTGCGGATCAATCCGTAAGTCCTCCTCCGATTTTGCTCTCGTATCCTTGAGCGTCGTGTGTTTGATTCAAACGAATCGCAAGGATAATAAGAGTTTTCTCGGGTAGAGCCTTAAGTCTGTTCCTTCCTTCCGTCTTCATTTTCCATAACTTCATATTGGTGACCTATGCGCCTTACGAATAATAGGCGCTCGCAGAGGTCTGCGTCCAGAAACCTGGATAACTAGAAAAAGTATTCCGGTTTCGCCAGAGAGGTCTGGTTCAGTTAGTGAGCGACAATTTGCTACGGAACCTAATCAACTGCTAGGTCGGGACGTTCTAATGCGGCAGGGCCATATCAGCCCACGAGCCTGCACGCATCGCGTTTAAAAGCTTCCTCATCCTGACATCCGCAATCACCGAAAGAACGATCCCCAGAGGGTGGGGGTTGCAAAGCTAGGGATCTCAAACGCTTGAGTCCGGTTACCGAAATGAGGTCAAGTCCCATGGAAGTAGTTGACGCGTCAACTAGACACAAATCAAAGAACTCCATTCAATTGGTTTCGCGCCGCCGAGGCGACATAGCCTTTATACTGGCGGCCCTTCTTCTTGTTGTGCTGTTACCGGGCACAACTCGAGCGACAACTATCGCTGTTCCCGCGGGAGGCGATCTTCAGGCAGCAATCAACGTCGCGAAATTTGGGGACACTATAGTGCTTCAAGCAGGTGCGACGTTCACGGTGGGTTCATTTAGCTCATATTTCTTCTTGCCGGCCAAGAGTGGGGGCACAGGAACCGATGCTGACTACATTACGATTCAATCTTCAGCCATAGCCCAGCTCCCATCGGGTCGAGTGTCGGTGTCCGATAAGGTCAATATGGCTAAACTCGTTGCGTTGGGTTATGGAGGGGCTATCACAACCCAGGAAAACGCCAAATACTACAAGTTTGTGGGTCTTGAAATCACAAACAATTCTGGGAGCGCCCAAAATCAACATGTCGGAACGTTAATAGAGCTTGGAAACTACGTGGCTGGAGTTGCTAATTTGTGGTTTGACCGATGCTATGTTCATCCACAGGAGGACGGAACTTCGGATTATAGGCGAACCGTTTCACGCGGATTCGGTGTGAATGGTGTTACCAATTTTAGACTAACCAATAGTCGCGTTTCGGGGTTCATGGGGGAGTATGAATTCAATCCTGCAGATACCCAGGAAATAGACAATGAAGCCATTGCTTCCAATGTGGGTGATGGTTATCTCATCGAGAACAACTTTTTACAGGCACACTTCAATACGATATTTTTTGGTGGCGGTGGCACGGGCACAAACAACACGGGCGTTGTGCAGGCAAGTCCGGCCCCAACACTGACCAGCGCTACGCTTTCTAACACTGCTAACCTAAGCGTCGGCGATTACATCTCGTTTCCGCAGAGCAGTGCGCCCAATGCTAATGCACGAATACTATCAATTAACGGCAACTCGCTTACGTTCACTTCGCTGAATCGTTATAACGCAACTCCGGAGCAACCAATTCCTGGAACGTCAGCGCGTTGGAATGGCTTTATGGTTCGAAACGCAGTAGTACGCAGGAACACGTTTGATATCGACACCGCTAACGCGCAGTACGAATTTGACACCTATAATCGTCGGATGCCAAAGGGGTATCTGGAGATCAAACACTGCGATACATGTTTATTTGAAGGCAACATCTTTCAGGGATGGCCCAGTGTCATCGCCTTAAACTCCGTGAATCAAAATGGCGATTCACCTTGGACTACTGTGAAAAACTTCACATTTAGAAATAACTGGATTAAGAACTTTGGGACAGCCTTTAGTGTGGCTCTGGGTAACCCCAATGGTACCGCGATGTGGCACATGGCTGCGGAAGGTACCAACATTGTTTTGGAAAACAATCTGTTTACGCAGACGAATAACCTGCCAGATGATTACGGAGTTACAAAGATAGCAATCTGGGGTTTTGGGAACGGGGTGGTTTTAAAACACAACACCATTATCAACAACGGCGCTGGCGGCGGCGGTCCGATGTTGTCCTCAAACGGACCTATTACGAGTTTTACATTCAAAGATAACATTGCATTTAACAACCGGTACGGAGTGAACTGTGGTCTGGGGATTTTCTCGGCTTGCTATCCCAACTGGTCAGAAACGAAAAATGTCATTCTGAATAATTCAGGCGACGTGGACAGCGCCGTTCAGTCGATTTACCCGAATAGTTTCGTTGCTTCTAGTATGGTGGCGGTCGGCTTTACGGATCCCGCGACTGGAAACTATCGTCTTTCAGCTTCCAGTCCCTACAAGGGTCGGGCCAGCGACGGAACTGATCCAGGGATAGACCAAAGTCTGCTTGAAGCAGTATTAGGTGGAAGCGTTACGCCTCCTGCGCCGACGCCGACGCCGACGCCGACGCCGACGCCGACGCCAACGCCAACGCCAACGCCGACGCCGACGCCAACACCAACGCCGACGCCAACGCCGACGCCGACGCCAACGCCAACGCCGAGTCCGTCGCCGACGCCAACGCCAATTGACGTCAGCATCACAAGTCCGGCGACAAACACGACCTATGCTCTTGGTGATACGGTCAACTTTACAGCTAGTGCATCGACATCAGGTACGAGTATCACTTCCGTTACTTTCAAAGCGAACTCGACGACAATCGGTACTGACAGCATCGCTCCTTACAATCTGTCCTGGAGCAATATGTCTGCGGGTAACTACACGGTCACTGCTACCGCGCAAGACAACCTGGGAGGCTCGAAAACCTCAACAGGCATCATGGTAAAAGTCAGCAAAGCTGTTAAGGGTGTACGAGGTGGCAAGAACGCCGCCTCCTCTATCAACGTCGCGTTAACTCTGACTGAAGCCAGTTTAGCTGTCAACTCTGGCCAGACTGACTCAATGCAATCGCTCGTTGCAGGGCTCGATCAAACCTACAGCGACTTCGTTGAGGAACGCTGGATGTTCCCGGCGAACAAGGTTATCGACAAATATCTTTTCGCTGCTTCGTTCCTCGCCAAGTCGGGACTTGGATTGTCGTCAGAACAAACTCCCTCGTCCGGCGTAATTGATCGACTGAAGAAGATCTATTCCTATTTAAGCTTCTGTGAGGACTTAATGGTGAATGGTGTTATTTCTGCCGATACCGTTACAGAAGCGAATCGCAATAAGGCGCGAAGGAATATTTCAATAGGTCTCCCAGAGGCGAACCCAGTTGGTACCTCTGGTTTCAACATCTTGTCGAATGACATGGCCAGGATATCAGCGCCAGCCTCAGATCCGTTCTCGACTCAAACAGTCACTGCAAGTGGGTCATTTGAGTTAGCAGATGTAAGTGTCACCGTCGGCGGTGTGGCTGCTCGTATTCTTTCGGTATCACCTACTGAAATTACGATTGTGGTACCCCCTGCTCTGGCTAGTGGTGGTTCTGAAGTTGTGGTAAGTTCCCGCGAAGGCTTTATTCATCACGGCGCCGCTAATGTTGCCGGTCTCAACCCAGTCATCCTTGGTCCAACAGATGACACAAATGGTCGAGGTGTTGTGGTTGATGGCTTTGGTTCACGCTTCGGCACGTTTCAAACGACAACATCTCTGTCGATTGGCTTAGACGGTCGCACAAGACTCTCTATTCTCGCGACCGGTCTAAGCAGTGGCTTAGTCAACATTGACCACACCAATGACGTTTGGTTAAGCAATGGACAGATGCTGGAAAACCTTGCCGAGTCAGTTTCAGTACAGGCGAGGACGTCCGACGGCAGAGTCTTTAATCTGCCTGTTGAGTATGCGGGACTTCAAGGGACGCTGCGAGGGGTTGACCAGGTGAGTGTGGTTCTTGTGCCCGAATTAGCAGGAGCAGGAACAGTTCAGTTGACAATCACCGCAGGGGGCGTAACCAGCGCTCCAAAGACTGTTTCGATTAACTAAGCTCGCTCTCAAAGGTCGAGCCTCGGGGTGATTCCGTAGAAACGGAATCACCTTTTTTTTGGAATGTGGCCTCCATTGAGAGTTTTCTTGTCACATAAGGGTCCCAATCATTGTCACCGCGGCCCTCTTGCGCTAAGCTCTGTCGCGAATTACTTAGCGTCTGACATTAGTAAAGTCGGCCAACTAAAGGTTTTCGCGAGGGAAAGTTGCCCTTTTCTTGCGAGAACTCGTCAAGGAATCTGGAATGAGTGTCACGGCCACCAAGTATATCTGGCGAGCCCTCCCCATAGTTGTCGCCATTGCCTTCGCCTACTCTACAGTCTTCGTGAAGCTCTCACGAGACTGGTGGAACGACGAAAACTATTCGCACGGCCTTCTAATCCCTTTCATCATTGGTTACATCCTTTGGACTCAACGCGATAAGCTCGTCGCAGCAACCAGTCGACCGGCCACTTTTTTGGGAGGAGCAGCTGTCCTGATTGCTCTCGTTGCTCTTTGGGCTGGTGTGGCCGGAGCAGAGCTTTATACCCAGCGTCTTTCGCTAGTTCTGTTGTTGGCTGGGATCACGATCTACTTCTGGGGATTCAAGCTGCTTGAGTTTGTCTTAGTGCCCCTGAGTTTGCTCTTCCTCGCAATTCCCATCCCTGCAATCATTTTCAACAAAATCGCTTTCCCTCTCCAGTTGTTTGCCTCGCGTTGCGCGGTGTGGTCCATGAGTCTTTTGGGAATTCCAGTTTTGCGACAGGGAAACGTAATCGAACTCAAGCCCTTGAATTCCTTCACAACCAAGAAACTCGAAGTTGTCGAGGCTTGTAGTGGTATCCGGTCGCTGATGACTCTGATTACGTTGGCACTAGTTTTTGCCTACTTTACTCATCCCCGATCAAATAACGATGGTCCTCGCAGCCTGGGTGGTTTACTGCGCAGCTATGGTTTTTGGCGTTCAGCTATTATCGTTTGTTCAGCTCTTCCAATAGCGATTCTGACAAACGCATTGCGAGTCAGTGGTACAGGCGTGTTGGCCCACTATTACGGAACTCAGGTTGCAGATGGCTTTTTCCATGAGTTTTCAGGTTGGGTTGTATATATCGTCGCTTTCCTAATGTTGTTTGGGTTTGGTTGGATAGTTGACCGTTTTAGGCCTCGTGAAAAGAAAGATTTGAAAGTTGGAGAAATCGCGCAGCCGGAGGGGTTATCAACATCCGGTTCTCGCGTGATTTCCGCTGAAAGCGCAGAATGAAGACTTCACACATCAGGTTTGGCGTACTGTTGTTGGCGATTCTGGTTACTGGGGCGCTTGTTAACATGTGGGCGTATCTTGGCGAGGCACACGTGTCCAGAAAGTCGCTTAAAGATTTTCCGCAGCAGGTCGGATCCTGGCAACAGACCGGGGTCGACCAGGTTTTAGATGAACCCACTCTTAAGGTTCTGAGGGCGACAGACTATTTGTTACGTGACTTTCGTCGCAATGATGGTCAGACCGCGAATTTTTACGTCGGATACTACGCGACACAACGGGACGGCTCCTCATATCACAGTCCGTTGAATTGTCTACCGGGCTCAGGCTGGACTCTGAGTGAGCCAGGAACTGTAAATTTAAAAGCGCCAGATGGTTCAAATTTCATCGCTAACAAATATGTAATAAAGAATGGCGATTATAGAACTATGATGATCTACTGGTATCAGGGTCGTGGCCGGGCGGTGACTAGCGAGTATTGGGGGAAAGTCTATACCGTAATAGACAGTGTCCGGCTGCGCAGATCCGATGGTGCGATTGTTCGAGTGACTGTACCGATTTCAAGCTCGGAGGACCGGGCATTGCAGGCCGCCGCGGAATTAGCTACCGTTGCGACAGCAGCATTACCAGATTTTGTGCCCAATTAGGCCTTAGGGATCAGGATAGATTTTGGAACTAGCAGTGAATTAAGTATTTCTAAACTTTGTCTCAGGTTTGAGACTCCAAGGCAATTGCCCGCTGCGGAACGAAGGACCTGAAACAAATGAGCATAGGCGACCTCTTTGGGCGCCTTTACGGAGAGCTAAACCAGATGAATAGTGAGTGCCGGCGGTATTTAACATACCCAATTCTTCTTTGTCTTCTTCTCGCAGCGGTCGTTTCACTTGCTGGCTGCGCCAATCCCGAAAAAGCAAAAGCTGAACACGTCAGTAAGGGCGAAGCCTACCTGAAAGAATCAAAGTTTCAGGAAGCGTCACTTGAATTTCGCAACGCTATTCAGATCGACGACAACCTGGCCGCCGCTCACTGGGGCTTAGCACGCGCCTTTGAGGGCCTTCAACGCTTTCCCGAAATGTTTCAGGAACTGCAGAAGACTGTCCAATTAGACGCGAACAATCTGGATGCCAGGAACAAGCTCGGTAACTATTACCTTTTGGCGAGCAAAGGAAAGACCGACATCATCGACATGGCTGAGAAGTTGGCCCAGGAAGTTCTGCAAAAGGACGCCAACAACGTTGAAGGCCACATCCTGATGGGCAGTGTCTTGTTTGCGAAGAACGACAAGGATAAAGCATTTGCCGAACTAAATCGCGCTATCGAATTGGATCCGAAACGTGTTGAATCGTACCTGAGTCTTGCTCGTTTCTATATAGTCACGAGAGACTACACAAAGGCCGAAGAACTCTTCAAACGCGCGATTTCAGTTAATCCCAATTCACCCCTTGGTCACTCAGAATACGGAAAGTTTTTGGTCAGCTTAAGCCGGCTTCCCGAAGCGGAAGCCGAATTCAACAAAGCTGTCGAAGTTGATCCAAATGATCGAAACTCGAGATTTTTGCTAGCTAGTTTTTACCTCGTTAATAAGCAATTAGATAAGGCTGAAGAGGCCTTTAAGGCGCTGGCAGCGCTCGATGCGGGTAAGCCAGAAGGCCAGGCTGTACTGGCTGACTTCTATTCAGCGGTCAATCGTACTGACGAGGCCGTGA
>JBKPQV010000468.1:0-4490 GCA_046734235.1 Acidobacteriota bacterium | reverse complement strand
GTTACAGCTCATACTTACCGGCGGAATGATCAGCGCGTCTGAGGCATATCGAATCGGCTTAGTGAACGAAGTCGTTCCTGCAGCCGAACTCATCTCACGCGCAGAAGCACTCCTGCGGGAGATCTTTAACAACGCACCAATCGCGATTAGGTACTCGCTCGAAGCAGTGAACAAGGGAATGGACACAAGTCAGGACGAAGGTTTTGCGCTCGAGGCGTCGTTCTTCGGACTGGCTGCGGGAACGGAAGACAAGCAAGAAGGCACACGAGCGTTTTTAGAAAAGCGTGCGCCAAAATTCCAAGGACGTTGATTCACGAATCTGGAGACACAATGTCTACTCAAATTGCACAAGCCACTATTACTCCTTTTGAGTTCAGCTTTACGAGCTCCGACGGGTTGAGAGTGGCTTGTTATCGTTGGAACAGTGGTGGTCCAGTTCGCGGAGTGGTCCAAATCGCACATGGTATGGGCGAACACATGGGCCGTTACGCAGAAACGATCCAACCACTGGTTTCCGTGGGCTTTACCGTTTACGGAAATGATCATCGCGGTCATGGACATACAGCTCCGGACAAAGACCACCTGGGCGATTTCGGCCAAGGTGGTTTTGATCTTCTGGTGGACGATATGGTCCGCTTGAGTCGTATCGCAAAAGCTGAGAACCAGGGCCTGCCGTTCGTCCTTCTGGGTCACAGCCTGGGCTCATTTGCAGCCCAGCAGTACGTCATTGATCGGAGCGGTGAAATCGACGGACTTGTTCTGTCTGGCTCCGGGGCTCTCGACTTACTTGTGCGAAGGGCAACTTATGAGTCGGGCGCAGTTGTTCTCAATGAACGCTTTCAGCCGATCCGCACTGCGTTTGATTGGTTGAGTCGCGATCCTGCTGTTGTAGATGCCTTCATAAACGATCCACTTTGTTTTGCTGAACTGAATCCCGCGTCGTTTGCATCATTCTTGTCCGCTGCGAGTCGACTCTCGGATCCGAATAGTTTCAGCAGAATTCGTGAAGACTTACCGATCTATCTGTTTTCAGGAACTGAGGATCCCGTTGGCCAACAACTCGATGGAGTAGAACTTCTCGTTCACCGTTACGAGAAGGGCGGGCTCTATGATGTCTCACACGATTTCTACCCTGGCGGCCGCCACGAAATGCTCAATGAGATCAACCGTGAGGAAGTGCGAGCACGTTTGCTCGCCTGGGTTTTATCTATTTTGGAAAAAGACAATTGGAAAGGAAAGGTTTGATGAAACGCATGACGTTCACCATACCGAAGGGAGCACCAACATCGCACCACGCTCACTGAAAGTTCAGTGAATTGAGAGCGAACATTTTGTTGGTCTGCATTTTTAAGGAGATACAATGACAACCGAAAACATTTTTTCTGGACTAAAGGTAGTGGACTTCTCGAGCTTCGTTGCTGCTCCGGGTGCAGCGGTAATCCTCGGCGACTTTGGCGCCGACGTAATTAAAGTAGAGCCGCCTTCGGGCGACTTCTGGAGGTTTGGAAATCACGTTCCCTCGCAGCCGATGGCTAAGGATCCCTATCAATTTCATTTGTCGAACCGTAATAAGCGGGGTTTAGTACTCGATCTGAAATCAACGAATGCTCAATCGATTCTGGAAAGGCTCGTCAAATGGGCTGATGTGTTCATCGTCAACACGCCCCACCCGGCGCGCAAGAAACTAAAACTGGAATATGAGGATGTCGTGCAGTGGAATCCGCGGTTGATTTATGCGGATCTTACAGGTTTCGGCGATAAGGGGCCTGACGCCGATCTGCCAGGCTTCGACATAACGTCCTACTGGGCACGGAGCGGTTTGCTTTCGATGACGCGAGATGCCGGTAACCCACCGACATGGCCGGTTGGCGGCAGCGGTGACAATGCAACAGCAGTCGGCCTCTATTCCGCAATTGTCACTGCACTCTATCGTCGCGAGCGTACCGGAAAAGGATCGCACGTAACGACTTCACTCCTGGCTGAAGGTGTGTGGTCCGCGAGTGTTTCAGTTCAGGCAGCGATGAGCGGAGCAAAGTTTACCGGCCTACACGATCGGAAGCACCCTATAAGTGCGGCATTGAATGTTTACCGCGCGGCTGATGACACATGGTTCGTGCTCATCGTACAACCTGAGAAATTAAAGGCAGTGGCGGAAGGCATTGGTCGTCCCGATCTTTTAAAGGATCCACGGTTCACAGATCCGAAGAAGTTGATGGAGAACATGCCGCAGTTAACAGCAATCCTCGATGAAGTGTTTGCAACGCAACCGATGTCGCATTGGAACGAGGTTTTCAGTGGCGCGCGTGTCACTTTCGGCGCTGTTCATAGTCCGCAGGAGGTAATCAACGATCCGCAACTTCTACCTAATGAAATAATAGTCCCGATCGAGGGTGCGGGAGATAACATCAAGTCAACAATCAGCAGTCCCATTCAGATACATGGTGTGACTAAAGTTCCTGCAAAGCGTGCTCCAGAGATTGGCGAACACAACCAGGAGATTCTGGAGGAGCTAGGCTTTGATGCAAAACAGATCGATGCTTTTGTCACGAGTGGTGTTTTAGGCGGACGTAAGGAAGTCGTGGGAGGCGCGCGATGAGTGAAATTGTGACTGAACGAACAGGTAGCATTTTTCGGGTCACTGTGAATCGACCCGAGAAAAAGAACGCAATGACGTCGGCGATGTACGTAGCACTCGCCGAGGCCTTCAATGAAGCAGCGAAGGATCCAAATGTGAATGTTGTGATCTGGGACGCTGCAGGAGACTCCTTCTCCGCGGGCAACGACGTGAAGGATTTTCTTAATAACAAACCAGGACCAGGTCCAAGTCCGCAGGCGCTGCTTGGCGATGCGTTGCTGAACCTCGACAAGCCGTTGATCGCTGTCGTCAAAGGGGCAGCCATTGGTGGGGGAACTACTTTGCTGACTCACTGCGACTTTGTCTTCGCAGGTGAGAACACGAAATTTCAATTGCCATTCGTCAATCTAGGCCTGGTCCCTGAGTTTGGATCAAGCTTCTCTTTGCCGGAGCGTGCTGGATACATCCGTGCAGCAGAGTTATTCATGCTGGCCGAACCTTTTGATGCGCATGTTGCGGCTGAACTCGGATTAGTAACGCGAATAGTTCCGGACGAAGAACTTGCTGCTGTCGCAAACAAGACGGCAGAAAAGCTGGCTGCGAAACCTACCGGTTCATTGCAAGCAACCAAGAGACTGTTGAAACGCGGGAACCGGGATCAGGTTGAGCAAGCAATCAAAATTGAAAGCGCGGAGTTCAGTTCGCGACTGAATTCGCCAGAGGCGAAGGAGGCGTTTACAGCATTTCTTGAAAAACGCCGACCTGACTTTTCCAAAGTTAAAGAGGCAGCGTAAGCGTTCAGTGAACGTGGATATCGTGGAAGGTGAGTGAATTCATGGCAACGGTTGCACAATCAGGACTGGTTAGAAGAGTCGCTTCGGCTCGAATGCCTATGAAATGGGGAATGTTCCAGACCATTGGCTTTGAGCGAAACACCTCGAAAGGTGTCGAAACCGCGCTCGCAGTTGTCCTCGGAGATGTAACAGGGGATGCACCGCTATTACGTATTCACTCACAATGTTTCACAGGCGAAGTGCTTGGATCATTTCGCTGCGACTGTGGCGAGCAACTCGAGAAAGCGATGGTCGCTATAGGTGAAGAAGGTCGTGGTTTAGTGATCTATGAGCATCAGGAGGGTCGCGGTATTGGGCTGATGGCGAAGTTGCAGGCGTATGCACTTCAAGACACAGGTCTCGATACCGTCGAAGCAAACCAGGCTTTAGGGTTTGCTGAAGATCCCAGAGACTTTAGTCTGTCTGTTGCGATTCTTCGTGATCTTGGGATCGATCGAGTCCGACTTCTGACCAACAATCCGAAGAAATTAGACGCGTTGGTCGATGCAGGTATTCAGGTTGACGAGCAAGTCTCCTGCGAAGTTAAGGCAAACGCACACTCGCTTCCTTATCTTCGAACCAAGAAAGAAAAGATGGGCCACGCGCTAACGCTTCAAGGTTTGGAAACCGAAATCAATCCAACCAGTGAATCATTTTGTGAAATTTCGTGTGATTTAGTGGATCTTCTTTCTGATCCGGGACGACAAGTATCCACGAAATCACACGAACAAGCACCAAGATTAGTATCGAACCAACACGCGAACGACGGATTCGAGTTTGCGAGCGTTGATGAGGCAATTAAGGAGCTTCAGGCTGGACGAATGATCGTAGTAGTTGACGATGAAGATCGTGAGAACGAGGGTGACCTGACAATGGCTGCGGAGATGATCACCCCGGAGGCAGTCAACTTCATGGCGACACATGGCAGAGGTTTAATTTGTGTGGCGATGACTGATGAACGACTTCAGGAGTTAGAAATCGATTCGATGGCTCCCGCAAATAGTGCTTTGGGTGGTACGGCGTTCACTGTCTCTATCGACGTCAAAGGGGACGATGTGTCAACGGGGATCTCGGCTTACGAT
>JBKPQV010000467.1:0-7353 GCA_046734235.1 Acidobacteriota bacterium | reverse complement strand
AGCATGTACTCCAAGGAGGTTGCGATCGATAAGTCTCGCTGTAACAAAGCGGTGCCGGGCCACCGCACTCCAAGGAGGATCGAATTGGTTGAGCGTCAAGTAGTTAACTCAGAAGGTAGGTGATCGGTCAGCACACCGCTGAAGTAGAGTTGATCTTCATCGTCGATGAATTTGAGTTTGATGATTGCGCCGTTGGGTACCTGGATCGCCTGTAGGAAGAAACGAAAAGCCGTCATTGATTCGCTGCTGACATTCTGGATGTTGTGCCATAGCAGCCACATGGTTAATTGAATAAGTTGACCGTGAGTAAAGACAACGATGAATTCAGAATTTACGGTCTTGAATTTTTCAATCATATCTTTCGCGCGCAACACAAAGTGCGAAAAAGATTCTGCTCCTGGTCCATCGCAGTAATCAGGTTCGCTTCGCTCCCAAAACTCAGCGACCAGAGGTTTGCGGCTGTCGAAAGTTGTGTTTCGACATCGCTCGGTCGCCAAATAGGTGAATTCCTGAACGTTCCATTCCTGGGTGATTACGTTTGGAAAGCGCTCTAATAAAGGAGCGGCGGTTTCGCGTGCACGTAAGAATGGAGATACGACAATCAAGTCGGGAGCTTTAGTAAAGCTTGAAGCGACGCGTTTGGCTTGCTCAACTCCCCGTTCAGTTAGAGGAATTGTTTCGGGAAGAGAAGTTACTGCACCAGCGTTTGCGGTGCTTTGTGCGTGGCGGATGAGCCAGATTTCTTTCATTTTGGCAAATATACCTCTAAATCAAGAAGTCGGTACCACCTCGCATTAGCGGGTGGGCCCAAGATGAGACTCCGGGGCAAAGAGATCCTATGAATCAATTGATCGTACTGCTTAGGCCCACCCGCTACCGCGAGGTGGTACTGACTTCTTGATCCTCTAGAACCTTATTTTTATGTCTTCGAACTACGAAACCAATCTACTGATCATAGGCGCTGGTCCGTTTGGCTTAGCACTAGCAGCACAAGCGACGCACGATGGGATCGAGCACTTGATCGTTGGGAAGCCTATGGAGTTCTGGCGACGAAATATGCCGGTTGGCATGTATTTAAGGTCCGCATGCGACTGGCACCTCGATCCGCAAAAGGTACATACAATCGGAGCATTCCTGAATACGCAGGGTAAAACGCCCGCGGATGTTGAGCCACTGTCTCTCGATTTCTACCTCTCTTATGTGGAATGGTTTCGGGTCCAGAAGGAGATTCATCCGCTTCCTCTTTACATTCAAAGTTTGGAACAGAAAGACAGCTTTGTTGCAACCACTTCAAGTGGTGACATCATCAAGGCGAAAAGTGTGGTGTTAGCCCCTGGCTTCAAACATTTCGCAAATGTGCCTGATGATTTGAAGGCCAGGTTACCTTCTGGTTGCTTCCAACATACTTGTGATTTCGTGGACTTTAGTAAAGCGAAAGGCAAGCGTTACTTGATCATCGGTGGGCGGCAAAGTGCATTTGAGTGGGCCGCGTTACTGCAAGAGGCTGGAGCAGCCGCAATTTACATATCTCATCGTCATGCAAGTCCTGCGTTTGCGGTTGCGGATTGGTCGTGGGTAACACCACTAGTCGACATGATCGCCGACAAGCCGAATTGGTTTCGCAATTTGTCTGACGGGGAGAAGGATGAGCTTAACCACAGATTGTGGGCTGAAGGTAGACTTAAGATCGAGCCGTGGCTGGAGGCGCGGCTTAAGGACGAACGTGTAAAGATCTGGCCGAGAACCGAGGTTGTGAGTTGTGTCGAGAAGGGCGGGGAGTTGGTGGTTGAAATAGGACCAACAGGACCTATTGCTATCGACAAGATCGTACTTGCTACTGGTTACAAGGTTGATATCTCGAGGGTGCCGGTTTTGAATAATCTGCTTGGTCGAATCGAAACCCGTAATGGCTTTCCGGTTCTGGATGATCACTTCGAGACTTCAGTGCCTGGATTGTTCATCACCAGTATGCCCGCATCCCAAGACTTTGGTCCGTTCTTTGGATTTACGATTTCTGTGAGAACGTCGGCTAAATTGATTTGCGCGCGGCTGGTTGGATGAAGTCAGTACCACCTCGCGGTAGCGGGTGGGCCCTACCTGAATCCAGTGAATGATCTGGCCCACCCGCTACCGCGAGGTGGTACTGACTTCTTCCAACCGGGAGCTCGAGCACCGCGGAGCGTTATGTCAGGGGTCCTGTGCAGTTCGCCTGCATCCGCTATTACCCTTGACTAACTACAGACCACTGACCACTCATACCTTGCTTCTTCTTCACCGGTGCCTTAACACGAGCCGATGAGGCTGATCGAATGTCGCGCCAGTGAATTGAGATGTCGGCAAACACCATCGACAGTCCGAGACATGACCAAATGACCGCTTGAACAATTTCGACTCCAAGCTGTTCCCAACCGGTAACTCCCAATACAAACCGCGCGGCGATGAACACAAGCGCGATTGCATAACTTCGCGTGGCCCACTGACGATGCACTGAGATCTTGCGCTTGTAGGCAAAATATCCTGCCAGACCTGTCGCCGTCATCAACATTACAGCATCAACAATACCCAGGATTGTGAATGAGCGTGGTCCGCCCATACGTTCCTGGTAATACTGGATGTAGGCGCCAAGCGGTGCCAGAACGAATGCGCCCAAAACGTAAAGCCGGCCCATTACCCGGTGTGCTCCTGTAAACCTTTCGCGGAACCGGGTCGAAAATTGAAAAGGCGCAAATAACAGGACGATCGCGCCAAACACGCCGTGGGGAAGTAACCACCACTTAAAGGGACCGTAGTGTTGCCAGGCTGGATGCGATGAGTCGATAAGGAAGCGTTCGTTGTGATACATCACATAAACGCTCATAACGGCAATCAAAGAAAAAACCACGTGCTTCGCGTTAATCTTCATTTGTAGCTCCTTCAAAGGCTACTGCTATTTGATAACGCGCAATTTTTGGGTTTGGAGGGTCACCCCGGATCTCAGATCTCAAATTGGAGATCTCACAGCTACTGGAATTCAAGGCTTCTTCTGTGAGATCTCCAATTTGAGATCTGGGATCCGCTCGGGGAGGGCTCGCCCACCTTCCCACTTATTGTTTCCAACCGAAATTGCCTGTTTGAGGTTACAGGTAAGTGGTTGCAAAAAAGGGGTGGCGCCTGAACGCCACCCCGACAGTTGTTGCAGTTCAAAGTCTAGAAGTTGAACTTTATCGCAAATTGGAAGATGCGCGGATCGAAAGTCTCCGTGATCTGTCCAAAGGTCGCCGCGTTGATATTTTGCGGTAAGTTCGCACTGCTAATGAAGAAGTTGGTGTGATTGAAGACATTGAATATCTCCGTACGGAATTCAATATTCATGTTTTCATTGATGCGCGTCCGCTTGATGATACCCATATCCATGTTCCAGTACCCTGGTCCAGTCACCGGCGTAAGCTGCAAACTCCCCACTGTGCCTGCTGCAGGGTTTGTTAGCAGTGTAGTCCGATTGGCAACAAGATTGGGATCGAACATCAACGGTGCGCCCGTTGTAGGATCGAAGAAGAGCCCGGCTTGCTCCTGCAACTCGTCAAGGGTCAGAGTTGTGTTCACGGTGTTTTGCGCCGAACGCCCAGTTCGATTCAAACTGCCTCTCGCAGATACAAAACTAAGCGGGCGACCTGTTTGGGCCTTAAAGATTCCCGTCAATTTTACTCCACTCAAGACAGTGCTCATGAACCCACTATTGATCCAGCGTCGACCCGGTCCAAACGGAAGTTCATAACCCGAGTTGGCCTTAAACACATGGGTAAGATCATTGTTGGCTCTGCGCTTTTCAACAACGTCGCCAAGTGTGAGATCCAAGAGGCCCTGGAAGTTGGTCGTTGAACCTTCGTAATCGGTTAACGATTTGCTGTAAGTGTAGTTTGCCTGGAAGTCGAAGCCGTTGACGTATCGTCGACGTATTTCAACTTGCAGTCCGTTGTAGTTCGAGTAGGCACCGTTGCCCACGTAGTCGGCTACGTAGGTACTTGGATTTGGCAAGTACGGATTGAGTACCTGTGTCGAGCCAAACGCCTCACCCCCGAAGCCACTAAAGAAGAAGGCCTTGTTGGTGATGTAGAAATCGAGAGCTCTCGCCGGCTCGCCCTGGCGAACAGAAGTCAGGAAGGTCGCCTGGTTCAACGCAAAGCTACCAAACGACGGAAGCATTTGCAGCGGTTGTCGGTTTGCACACTGAGCCAC
Source organism: Acidobacteriota bacterium (assembly GCA_046734235.1). GTDB lineage: Bacteria > Acidobacteriota > Blastocatellia > Pyrinomonadales > Pyrinomonadaceae > PSRF01. Next base: position 3,138 of record JBKPQV010000467.1, on the reverse strand, counting down.
AGTTGGATTCACCCGGCCGCCACAGTTGTTAAAGTTGAACATTGCGCGCTGGAAATCTTCGAAGAACCCATTTCTGAAGATACGCTGTTGATTGATATCAATCGCGCGAGTGAGTTTCGTTCCGCGGTTTCCTACGTAGCGGGCTTCAAACACGGTGTCTTTAAAGATTTCGTGCTGGATACCCACGTTCCATTGCTGAACATAAGGAAGCCGGAGATCCGGATCGAAGGTAAACAGCGCGTACGCATTTTGCTGTCTAAAATTCTCAAGGGATGTCTGTGGTAAGTGGAACGAAGGAACTGGAACTAGTGGAACTCCCGTGCCAAGCGTTCCAGTTGTTCCGTTGAGCGTGATTGCAGTCGAATAGCCTCGGGAGGCGGCGTTGTCGATCGTCGTGATGTTGTTGTCGATCACGTACGAAATTCCATAACCGCCACGGATCGAGGTCTTTCCTTTGTTGAATGGATCCCAGGCAAAACTGAAACTGGGAGCAAAGTTGTTCATGTCATTGTTGAAAAGTGGCCGGCCACCACCGGATGCGGCGTCAACAGTTGCATTCGGGTCGAGCAGCGATTCGAGTCCGCCAACCGGTAGTTGAAGCAGACCATTCTTTTCCTTGGGCACTGAAACAAACTCCCAGCGTAGACCGAGATTAAGTGTCAGATTTTGTTTTAGACGCCACGTGTCGCCGATGTATGGACCAAACGAGAAGTATTCATAAGACTGACGGTTGATCTGGCCACGACTCAGACCTGAATCCTTATCAACGGCATTGAATGTCTCAGCGACGTTGGATATTGGACCGGCCAGGCTTGCCAAAATACTCGTTGCATTGTTGAAGTCGGTCGTAGAAATGCCGCCCGGGAAAAGATTGGTGCGGAGCGGATTGAAAGTACCGACGTCGTTAAAGCCAATTGTGGCTAACGGAACCGTTCCACCAGCATTAAATGGATCGATCTTTACCAACCGGTATTGAGCGCCAAACCTGAAGAAGTGGTTTTCACGCGACCAACCTGCGTTATCCATCAACTCGTAGGTTCCGGTTTTGCGACCCTGTTCGAGAAAATTCTGTTCCGGGTCACTGATGAGCGGGAAGGTTACGCGATAACCGCGATCAAAAGTCTGGTTGTTGACGAACTGTGGCTTGTTCTTCATGAAGCCACCACGAAGTTCATTATTGATGGAAGCAGCGGGGGTCCAGTTCCACGCAGCCGCCAAACGGGGGCGCTTGGATTGTTGGCCACCACCCGGTAATCCGGGGAATGGTTCACCAATCACGTTGAATGGATCGTTAGGTAGACTAAAGTGAAACTGACTGAAGGTGACCTCAAAACGATGGGCTTCGCTCAGGTCATAGTCAGTACGAAAGCCCCACAGGTGCTGGTTCACTCCAGAAGGTGTGTTGAACCTGAAGCGCGCGAAGTTAACGCGATCGCCACCGGTCAGGTCATTGGGAAGCGGAGTCTTGTTAATCAAGGATGTCGTCACTGGATCACGAGTAAGGCCGCCCAGCGTAAGGAGGTTAACAGTTTGTGTGGTGCCATTGGTGGCTGTGTACGTAAAAAGACCTTGACGTGCGTTGCTTGTCAGCACTGTTCTCGTAACCGATTCATCGCTTCGCGTAATGGTGCCTTCGTAGTACGCGTAGAAGAAAAGCTTATCCTTTCCGTAAGTGCGGGGGCCGCCTTCACCGAAGCGAGGTAGCCTGAATGGGCCACCGACTTGAAACCCGAATTGGTTTTGAATCAATTTTTCGTTTGGTAAGCCAGCGGCGTTATTGAAGAATGAATTTGCATCGAGTGCATCGTTGCGATGGTATTCAAAGAGGCTTCCATGAAATTCCTTGCTGCCTCGAGGCGTAACTAGTTTCACCTGGGCCACACCCAAGCCATCACCAGGTCCGGCGTTCTGAGTTGTCAAAGTGAACTCCGCCACACCAGGAACACTTGGAGCAGCATCACCAAACAAACTGTCAGTTCGAATGTAATTGTCGTTGATGTTAATGCCGTCCCACGTCAGGTTTGAAAACGTACCGCGCAGGCCGTTGATCGTTGACGTGCGGTTGCTGGTTGACCCTGTCGAGACGCCCGCTTGCAGACCGGCGAGCGTGAGTGGGTTGCGACCATTCAATGGGAGATCGTTAATCTGAGTTTGTTGTACTGTTGTTGCGAGTTCACCATTTGTTTGGTTGATGGGCAACGCGACATCTGACGCAGAGACGGTGACCGTTTCGTCGACACCACCTGCTACGAGATCGAAGTTGACGGTTGCCGGAGTTCCGACGTCAACTTTGACAGCCTGGACTTCTTGTCTTTTGAATCCAGTGTGTTGAACCGACAAACGGTAGGAGCCGGGTCTCACATTTTGAAAGACGTAATAGCCTTCAGTATTGGTGGTCGCTGATGTTTCTCGCGCTGTGGCCCTATCAGTAAGTGTAACCGTAGCTCCTGCTACGACTGCGCCTGCTTGATCTTTCACCGTGCCATTGACGGTTGCATCAACGCCTTGAGCGTGCGCCGAAACGAAAGCAAATAAGCAAAGTAAGAGCGATGGGAAAAGGCTTCTTTTCATAAAGTTCTCCTGGATCTACTTCCTTTGAAGAGTTCAGTTTTCAGATTGACAGCAATCTGTGAGCTGAAAAGGTTGGTGAGCATAGTGTTCAATATTTTGGAATCGCGGTCCGTGAGACTTGATCGTTCAACTCAGAGAGCTGATTCCACGATTGAACTTTGCAAGGAAGAGGCCAATGGAAGCGTTGGATCTAACTCGATCGTGAGGAGGAAAGAATTTTTAGTGAATCGAATTTGAGTGATCCACTTTTTGGAGGTTATCCATTTGCACGTATTGCGGTGCGCGTTGTCGCATTGCTAGTTTCGGACGGCGATCCAAAAGCGTAAAAATGAGAGGTGATCGGGGGAGCGAATGGGTGTTCAAATAATTGTAATGGTCAGTTGTCCGTTGTCCGTTGTTCGTTGTCAGCTCATGCCTTTAGTAACCCGTCAATTGTAAATACTGATCCTGGTCCTGGGACCGCACGCGTCCCCGCGTGCCCGCGTGCCAACACTAACTTCTGGTCTCAACACACGCATCAGAATTCTTTATCCAAGCGAGACCGAGCTTGGCAAGCTGGCACGCGGG